>CAZDNQ010000254.1:0-7064 GCA_964506605.1 uncultured Victivallis sp.
CCTCTTCCCCGGTGCGAAGTTCGCAGTCGGAAACGGCTCGTATGTCGCGTTCAACAGCAGGATATTCGCCGAGAAGGAAATAATCATCGGCGCGAACTGCGCGATATCCTGGGACGTCGAAATGATCGACACCGACTTCCACAGGGTCAGCATGTCCGACGACAGCATCCGCAGGGACGGGATACATGTCGGGGACAACGCCTGGATAGGCGCAGGCGCAAGGCTGATAAAAGGCGTGCGTCTCGGGAGCAATGTCATCGTGGCCGCGGGGTCCGTGGTGACAGGATCCGTCCCGGACAATGCGATAGTCGCAGGGAATCCGGCGAAGATCATAGGCATGAAAAAAGAGAACATCAGGGTTTGAAAATCAATCAAGGAGATTTATGAAGTATAAGATCCAGCAACTGCTCGAGGAGACGCTCAAGGAGGAGCTCCAGCGTTACGAATGCATCAAGAACCGCAAGGCGATCTGCCCGGTGCCCCCTAACCACATCTATGTCGAACCGACAAACAGGTGTTTCTTGAAATGCGTGATGTGCACGGACAAGGAGATCAGGGGCAAGCCCGGCGACATGACCTTCCCCCTCTGGAAGAAGATCGTCGACTCCATCGCCAAATACAAGGTCAAGTCGCCTGTGAACATCATCGGCAGGGGTGAGCCACTGGTGAACAAGCAGCTTCCGAAGTTCGTCGAGTACGCGACATCCAAGGGCGTCGAGACGGCGATTATTTCGAACGGAGTAATTCTTGACGAGAAGTATGCGACTGCGCTACTCAAGGCCGGGATAAACAAGATACAGTTCTCGATCCACGCGTTCAGCAGGGAGACATATTTCAAGATCACCGGCGTCGACGCCTACGACAAGGTGAAGAACAACATGCTGAACCTCATAAAGCTCAACAAAAAGTTCGGCAAGCAGTGCTATATCAACGTCATGAGCGTCGAATCGCATATAAACAGGCACGAGAGCAAGGCGTTCATTGAATACTGGACTCCCAGGGTCGACAGGGCGTTCGTGACGCCGATCTATTCCATCCAGGGCACCAGCAAGATGGCCGACGAGTCCATAAAGGCCATAGAGAAGAAGTCCGGCGTGAAGATAGGAAAGACGAGGCACAAGGGCTGCGCGTATCCGTGGTTCTTCCTCAGCTACCGGTATGACGGCACAATCAACCCCTGCCCCTATGACTTCAAGACCACCTTCAACGTCGGCAACGCCAGCAAACCGGGCTACGATTTAATGAAGGTATGGAACAGCCCGCAGATGCAGAAGTTCCGCCAGAACCATCTCGACGGCGAGTATTCATACTGCAAATCCGTAAACTACACCTGCGAGGAATGCGAGGTTCCGCTTGCACCGCACACATACAAGGGTCTCGACCAGTATGTCGACGACTTCCATGTCGTCTTCTCCAGGGAATACGCGTCCATACTGAAGAATGCAGCGGTCACCGAAGACGATTCAGGGAACTGATCCTGCTCAAATGGCCCATCGGAAGACAGTTCTCATCACCGGAGCGAACAGGGGCATCGGCCTCGCGCTCGCCAGAGGCTATCTTGCCTGCGGATGGACAGTATTCGCTTGCGCCAGGAAAGATTGCAATTCCAAGGTGTTCAAGGCGCTGCTGTCAGAATATCCAGGCACATTTGACGTTCTCAGGCTTGATGTCTCCGAAGAGAAGAGCATATCCAGGGCGGCGAGGACCATGTCGAGCCGCACAAAACATCTGGATCTCCTGATAAACAACGCCGGGATCTGTTTCGACAAGGAAACTATTTCAGAGTTTGATGCGAAGAAGGCCGCCTGGTCTTTCGCAGTAAATGCGACGGGGCCGATGCTTGTGGTAAAGAATTTCCTGCCGCTGCTCAGGAAAGGGCAGGATCCGAAAGTTGTGAACATATCCTCGCTTTCCGGATCCATTTCCAGGGTCTCAGGCTTTTCGGGATATTACACCTACAAGGCGAGCAAGGCGGCGTTGAACATGTTTTCAAGACTGCTGGGCCACGAACTCAGGAAACACGGGATAGCAACTCTGATAGTGCATCCCGGACTAGTAAAGACAAGGATGAATCCCGCAGGCGCAATCTCCCCGGAGAAATCAGCGTCGGGAATCATGGCCGCAGTTGAAAAGACCGGGCTTCGGAATTCAGGGATCTTCGTCTCCCCGGATTCAAAGGGATGCCCGTGGTGATCCCAGGCAGTTCCCGACGCCGATAATAGTTTTAAATATGACATCCTCAAATATCTTCATATCGACTACGTGCCTCAAGGCCGACATCTTCACATCGGACATTCCGGAAGATGTGAAAGGAGTCGAATTCAGCGGTGGGTTCGCATACAGGCCTATTGGTGATTTCAGAAAACTGATTGGCAAGGTAAAGTCCTCTGGGAGGAACGTGCTCATACATGGTTATTTCCCTCCACAGGAGAAAAGCATCATACTGAATTTCGCGAGTCTGGACAGCGATCTTGTCGCACGTTCACTGACACTTGCGGAAAGCGCTATTTCGCTATGCGCGGAGTTCGGCATCCCCTACTACTCCTTCCATCCTGGATATCTTGCCACTGGATACGAGGACAAAGGGAATTTCATCTTCGAGAAGAAAGGTTTTGCCAGCTATGGCGACGCTCTATCCATCTTCAGGAGAAGTTTTGAAAAATTATACGATCTTTCAAAGAAGCACGGAGTTCGCCTGGCCGTCGAAAACCTTTTCATCAACAGGGGAAACGTAAAGGATTCCCTCAACAACTCCTTCGAGGAGATAGAAGAGCTGATGTCTCTGCTGCCGTCGGACGTGGGCCTGCTCCTCGATCTCGGGCACATGAACGTCTCGGCCAGCTATATGAATTTCAGCAGGGATGAATTCCTCCGGAAATACAAGGCCAAATTCGGCGACAGGCTCTTCGAGATACATCTGTCGGAGAACAAAGGAGATTTCGACACGCACGATCCCCTGTCCGCCTACAGCTGGCAGCTGAAATGCCTGACTGGGTTCAGGTCCTGCCCGGGCGTGGACGGAAAAGGGATAAGAATCACATTGGAATCGAGGAAGCTTGATCCTGACATCCTCAGGAAAAACCTGCTTCTCATCGGGAAATCAATATAGAAATTTAATTTTCGAACAGGAGATATTACATGGACAACATGCTGAAAAAGATGATATTCGACGAGAATGCGTCCGTATCTGACGCCGTCGAATGCTGCCTTTCCGGATCTAAGAAGGTGGCTTTCTGCGTTGACAAAAAAGGGAAGTTACTGGGCCTGCTGACAGAGGGCGATCTGCTCAGGATATTCAAGTCCGGAGCCCGGCTTGACGACAAGGCCGTCAAGCACATCAACAGGAAACCGATAACCGTTTCGGAAGACCTTTCTATAACTGAAGCGAAAAAGATGCTCGGGCACAGGATCCAGGTCATCCCCCGGCTTGATTCCGAAGGCAGGCTTGTCGGGCATGTCGACATGGCAAGCTACGAATACGGATTCATCAACATCAAGAACAAGGCCGTCATGGTCCTGGGTCTCGGATATGTCGGGCTCACTCTCGGTCTTGTGATGGCGGACTCAGGATACTCAGTAAAGGGTTTCGATATCAACAAGGCTCTTATGGCGAAGCTTAAGAGGAAGGAGCCTCCCTTCTTCGAAAACGGCCTACAGGAGCTTCTGGACGACCATGTTGGAAACAGGTTCAAGCTGGTTGAATCCGCCGAAGGCAACATCGCCGATGTCTTCATAATCACCGTAGGCACTCCTATCGACAAGGATACGAAGGAACCGAAGATGGACATGATAAGGGCCGCCGCAAGGACCGTCGGTGGAATGCTTTCAAAGGACAATATCGTAATACTCAGGTCAACCGTCATGGTCGGCACGACAAGGAACGTAGTGATACCGGAACTTGAGAAGGCATCGGGGATGAAGGCCGGCAAGGACTTCTTCGTCGCGTTCTGCTTTGAGAGGACCGCCGAGGGACGCGCCCTGAAGGAACTGAGGACGCTCCCCCAGATCATCGGCGGCTACGAGGAGAAGAGCTGCGAGATAGCCTCGCGCCTGTTCAACGAATATACGCCGACAATCATCAAGGTCGACAGCGTCGAGACCGCAGAGCTCTGCAAGCTCATGGACAACTGCTACCGGGATGTCAGGTTCGCATTCGCAAACCAGGTGGCGTCGCTTGCCGAGAAGATCGGAGTAAACATCCACAAGGCGATCGAGGCGGTCAATCTCAACTACCAGCGTAACAGCATACCGAAGCCGTCTCCCGGGGTCGGCGGGCCGTGCCTGACAAAGGATCCATATATCCTAAACAAGGTCTTCAAGCTGCATGGGATGGAGGCCGACCTTCTCCTGGCCGCCAGGGAGATCAACGAATCGAGCGTAAGGGATATTCCCGCGCGCTGCGATAAGATACTCAGGCGTTCAGGCAAGACCCTCAGGAATGCACGCGTGTTCGTTGTCGGTTTCGCCTTCAAAGGCGAGCCGGAGACTTCAGATCTCAGGGACTCGACAAGCCTGTGGTTCTTGGAGAGCCTCAAGAAGTATACAAAGAACATAAAAGGATTCGATCCTGTCGTTGATGCCGGTGAGATCGCCGCGCTCGGAGTGAAGGCCTCGGAAGTCGAGGAGGGTTTCAAGGGCGCCGATGCAGTATTCATCATGAACAACCACCGCTCATACCTGCATTGGAACATCGAAAAACTGGTATCGAGGATGAACAAACCGGCACTGTTCTTCGACAGCTGGCACGTATTCTCAGAAAGGAACATGTCTCAATACAAGGATATAATATACACAAGCGTAGGGATAGGGTGAAGCATATGAAGAAACAAAAGGTGCTGGTAACAGGCGGAACCGGATTCATCGGCGCCGCGCTGGTCAAGAAACTTGTCACGCTCGGATATCCGGTCAGGGTGTTCGACAATAATTTCCGCGGCAAGAACACACGTCTTGAAGGATTCCTCGACAAGCTAGATCTTATCGAAGGAGACATCCGCGACGAGGCGAAGGTCATGGGGGCCGTCAAGGGGATGGACATCGTCTACCACCTTGCGTTCCTCAACGGGACAAGGCATTTCTACGAGATACCCGACCAGGTGCTGGACGTCGGGGTAAGAGGGGCTTTGAACACGCTTAAGGCCTCACTCGAATACAAGCCTGCGCGCTACATCCTTGCATCATCTTCGGAAGTCTACCAGACGCCGACAAAGGTCCCGACCGACGAAAGCGAGAGGATATTCCTCGAGGATGTCAGAAATCCCAGGTACAGCTATGCCGGCGGCAAGATAATCAGCGAGCTCCTGACCCTGAACTATCTCAGGAAATCGCCGACCGAGGCGGTCATCTTCCGGCCGCACAATGTCGTCGGTCCGGACATGGGCTGGGAGCACGTGATACCGGAGCTGCTTGTGAAGATCGGCAAGGCGTCCGATGGATTCAAGAGCAAAAAAGCAAAGATTGAGATCCAGGGCTCAGGCGAAGAGACCAGGGCGTTCTGCTATATCGACAGCGCCGTGGAACAGATCGTCCTCTGCGCCGAAAAAGGTGGGAACGGAGAGATCTACCACATAGGCGAAATGAACGAGATAAGCATTCTTGCGCTTATCAAAATGATCGGGAAAGTGCTTGGAATTGAAATTGAAACCGTTTCAGCCGCCATTCGCAAGGGCGGAACCCCGAGGCGCTGCCCGGACATCTCAAAGATAAAATCACTCGGTTATGTACAGCCAGTCACTTTCGAGGCGGGGCTTGCAAAGACCGTGGAATGGTACATGTCACAGATAAAGAAGGGAAAGAACTAATGGAATATATACCGGTAGCAAATGTAATCACTGAAGAAGCCGATGCAAAAGCCGTCTACGACGTCATCAAGTCGGGTTGGATCAGCAAGGGAAAGAAGGTAGATGAGTTCGAGGCCCTTTTCGCGAAGGAGGTCGGAGCTCAGGAGGCGATAGCGGTCAACAATGGAACTTCGGCGTTGCATGTGGTGCTCGCCGCGATGGACATTGGACCCGGGGACGAGGTCATCTTGCCGTCACTGACATTCATCTCGACTGCAAACGTCGTGCTCTACCAGGGTGCCACGCCGGTCCTTGTCGAATGCGATCCCCGCACGTTCAACACCTCTGCGGAGATCATAGAGGCGGCGATCACACCCAGGACAAAGGCCATCATGCCGGTCGACATGAACGGCATGCCCATAGACTACGATGCAGTCCTTGCTGTTGGGCGCAAGCACGGGATACCTGTCATAGCCGACAGCGCTGAAAGCCTGGGAGCCATATACAAGGGAAAGAAGATCGGGAGCATATGCGACATACACTGCTTCAGCTTCTTCCCCAACAAGGCGATTACGACCGGCGAAGGCGGGATGATCACCACAAGGAACAAGAAGCTCGCTGACAGGATGCGCAAGATACTCAACCAGGGCCAGGACGGAAGATACAACCACGTCGAGCTTGGCTACAACTACAGGATGAACGACATCCAGGCGGCATTCGGGACAGTCCAGCTTTCCAGGCTCGAGAAGATCATGAAGTCGAAGATCAAGCTGGTGGAGAAATACACAAAACTCCTCTCCGGACATCCGGAAATAACTCTGCCTTATGTTCCAGAATACGTCACCAGGCATTCATGGTACATGTATGCCGTGCAGATTGACGAGAGGAAGAGGGATGAAGTCGTCCGCAGGCTTGAGGTCGACAAGATCCAGACGCGCCTGAGCTTCCCTCCTGTCCATATCCAGCAGTATTACATGAAGCGTTTCGGCTGGAACGAGGAGCTTCTGCCCGTCAGTTTCCACACATGGAAAAGGCTCATCAATATTCCGATCTGGCCGGGTCTTGCAGATTCCCAGCTTGAATACGTCGCCGAAAAGCTGATCAAGCATGTGAACTCCTGAAACAAGGAATATGAGCAGGCCTTTCCATTACGACTATTTCTCCCTGGGGCAGACGACTCCGGAAGACTGGTATGAGAACTTCTTCTGGCCGGTTGCGAGGGAGACGACCACCCGGATCACTGAGGACTTCAAGAAGTTCCACTGCGGACTTGTGACACGCCTCGGC
>CAZDNQ010000255.1:0-7051 GCA_964506605.1 uncultured Victivallis sp.
AGGCGACAGGGGATGCCCGGAATAAACAAAGGTGGATATTCGGCAATTGTTGAAAAAATACTTTTCGATCCTCATGATCCCTCAAGAATGCTTGCCTTCGGAGGATCTTCACGTCATTGGAGTGAATCATACACCTTCGGTTGGATATGGGAAAGCGTGGATGATGGTGAAAGCTGGAAACATATTGCAACCCTGTCAAAGGACGGCTTCAGCACTGATGACAAGAAAGGAGTAAATATATGGAGCGCAATGTATGAATCGGGTACTGGCGGCCGGCTCCACATACTCGCAGATGAAATTGGCTGGTGGATGAGCGATGACGGTGGAAAGACATGGAAGAAAAAAGAATATCAGGGTATAAACGGTAAAATCACCGGATTGACATTCCATCCCAGGGACGCCAGGACCATCTGGGCGACAACGAGGAATTACAAGGCAGACAAGGCGGATGTTAAACTTACGCCCGGCGGTATTTTCAAGAGCGCAGACGGAGGTGCGACATTCGCAACCTGCGACAACGGTATCTCAAAGGTTGCCGGCAACGACGGCAACCAGACAAGCTGGTTCCAGGAACTTGCGGTCTCAGCGGCGAATCCGGACGTCCTTTATGCCAATGACCAGGCGTGGAACTCGGCGGTGATCTACAAGAGCGTTGACGGAGGGGCAAGCTGGAAACCGGTGGCATCAAGGGGTGGAATAGGTGTAGTACAGGCTGAAAATGGGAAAGGCGCCTTCCAGGTCCAGACAGCATGTTTCGCCGGAATCGCGATGCATCTCGTAGCTGATCCATCCAGCGCAGAACGCATATATGGCTTCAATACGGAATTTATCCTGAGAAGCACTGATGGAGGTATTACCTGGGATGATGCAACGGCATACCGTCCCGATCCTGCGATGAAGGACAACTGGCGCGGACGCGGCTGGAATGGATGGTGCAGCACTAATTTCGCATTCAACCCATATAGAAAGGGTCAATCAATCCTCCAGGGCATGGATGCCGCCCGCGGCTGGATCAGCGACGATGGACTTAAAAGCTGGCGCTATGTCAGCGCTGAACCAAATCCATGGCTGGGCGGGCAGGACGTTGGTTTCAGCAAGGACGGCTACATTTATATAACAACTGGGCAGTTCGGCGACGGAAACGGCATAATAAGAAGTACCGACTGGGGAAAGACGTGGACAGTCCTCTCCGGTGAGAAATACGGGCTTCCAAAGGCAGGATGGGGAAACAAGAAGGAATACGCCGGAGTGTTCGTGAATCCTGAAAACGGCAAGCTTGCCTGGGCTGTCCTTAAAGGAAAGCTCATTCATACTGAGGACGGCGGGGAAAAATGGGCCGAAGTCCCGGATATTGGAGGAGCAAGCTATCTTGCAGGTGATCCGACGAAAGCTGGACGTTTCTATGTTAAGACATTGGCTGGCGTCCTTGTGTCAGATGACGGGAAGTCATTTGTAAATATTGGCCTGCCGCGCCTGAACAGCCGTAGCCGGATAAACTGCGATTCAAAGGGTCGTGTGCTTGTATGCCAATGGTGTGAAGGACGCGGCGGACCATGGCGCTACACTCCGGAAACAAAGAAATGGGAACGCCTTCTCGACGAACCGCAGGCGTTCGAGTGCAATGCCGATCCTTCTGATCCGAACCGGCTCCTTCTTGTGACTTCCATGGACCCGTATTACGAACAGGCCAGCGGCAATGGTGTCTGGATAAGCTCTGATGACGGAAAAACCTGGAGCCAGGCAAACTCCGGGCTGGGAATGATGCGCGCCAACGCCTGCGCTTTCAATCCATTTGCAACGGAGGAGGTGGTAGTTGGCACCTATGGCATGGGATTTTTCATCGCAAACTGGCCTAAGGCATACAAGCCTGAAGGAACGCGCCGTTATGTGTCAAACGAGGAGGATGCGAACGCAGCAGCGCCCAACGGAAGTCTTCTGGCAAATGGATCAATGACGGACGGTGGCGAAAAGGTTGAAGGATGGGGAGGAATCTGGGGTGAACTTGTCAGCACAAGAGATATGAAGATATTCAAGAGCGCCCCGTCCTCGCTTCGCGTCGAAGTCAAGGATGGGAAAAGCGGACAGTCATTCCAACAGATCAGCGGATATGCCGGGAAAAGTTTCCGTATCACAGGATCCGTGAGGAGCGAAGGCGATGTGAGAGTCAATGTTGCAATCCAGTCCTTCGATAACGACTGGAAAAAGAACAATTTCGACCAGGTCAAATATGTACAGGGAACCTCAGACTGGACCGGATTTGAAAAGACTGTCAAGATTCCGGAGTGGTCTGCACGTTTCAACGTGCTGCTCCTGGTTGAAGGAAATGGGTCCGCCTGGATGGATGATGTCAAGATGGAACCAGTAAATGAAAAGTAATAGGAGTTGAGAATATGTTCAAAATGAATAACCGTTTCACTTCTGCATGCATGTTGGCCCTTGGCGTTGCATTCAACTGGGAGACTTTGGCTGGGCAATGGGAAAACAAGGTGATAAACGGGGCGATGACGGACGGGGATGCAGTTCCCAAGTACTGGACTGAAAAATGGGAAGGTCCTGGAGGCGTTCGTGATACTACTGTTTTCAAAAGTGCGCCGGCGTCATTGCGTGTTGAAGGCAAGTGCGATGCATTCCAGATGTTCGACTGCAAAGGCGGTGAAAAGTTCACCTTGAAAGGCTGGGTGAAATCAGCCGCAGGAGGAGGAGTGCAGGTCGTGGTCCAGTCTTTCGCAGCAGACTGGTCGAAGAACGAGTGGAAACAGCTGTTGTATGTGAGCGGAGATGCCGACTGGCAGGAGTTCTCAAAGGATGTTGAAATACCTTCATGGGCGGGCCGATTCAGGATTGCGCTTAAAACCGATGGGAATGCAAAAGGATGGCTCGACGATGTTCGTGTCGGCGACGGTGAAGTTGCGGGAACTCCGGCAAGCAATCCGGAAAAGGATCCGATACCTGCAGGAAAACCATGGGAGCCAAAGTGGGGCCAGTGGCCTGGTGCTATTGGTGCATGGATGGGGACGCACAACGGAAAAGTTGCTGAAGCGAAGAAGAATACTGACGCGAAAATCGTGTTCTTTGGCGATTCAATCACACAGGGATGGGGTGGACAGAAAGGCTGGGAGAAGCTCAACAGCGGATGGAAGGCACTCAATTTTGGTATTGGTGGAGATGGTACCAGCCAGGTTCTTTACCGGATTAAAAACGGTGAAATTGAACCTCTCTCCCCAAAAGTGGTGGTGATCTGCATTGGTACCAATAACCTTTATGGAGACAACAATGCCGGCACTGACGAGGAAATCGCCAAAGGTGTCGGAGAGATAGTCAAAACAGTCCAAACAATGAAACCGGAGACGAAAATACTTCTGATAGGCATTCTTCCCCGCCAGAACGATTATTTCACAAAACGTATACTGAAGATAAATGAACTTATCAAAAAGATGGCCGACGGCAGCAAGGTGGTATATGTGGAATTCACAGACAAGTTCCAGGAATCACTGGGCAAGATGAAGGCTGAACTGTATAATAAGGATCAGCTGCATCTGGCCTCGCCAGGATACGACCTCTGGGCGGAACTTCTCAGACCCGAACTGGAAAAAATGATGAAGTGAAGAGATGGATTTGAAAACATATCTCTGTACTGCTTCAGGCATGACAAACCTTTCAGCTTTCTTTCCGTTGAGGACGGACGGACCCAGTCAAACGACTTCTTGGCGTTTTGGGTAAAGGGGCAATGTCAACCGGTTTCATATGGAAGAACTTGAGCTCAAGCATCGTCCTGCATTCCGTAAGAACTGTCCGCATCCAACGCTCAGCGAGAAGCTCATTAAACCAATTATCCCCGAAAAGCTCAACAGCCTACTGCAGAAGTACCAGCTGACGGAAAGGAGATGAAGAACTGCAATCCTCTATTCTGATGCAGAATTGCCTGCGATTATTCTCTGCGTATGGCAGGGAACGTTCAAGCAAGCAGCCCTTTGGTATAGCTCATGAAAGCATCCTCCAGGCTGGCCTTCTTCTCCTGGAATGAGACGATTCCGATTCCCTCCTGTATCAGGCTCTGTACAATTCTGCCTGAGAACTCGTTTTCAGATCCTCCTGCGATCTTTCCCCCGTCCAGTACAACTGTAATCAGCTTCCCTTCAATGGCGGCGCTTTCCAGGAAGGGCAGGGCTTTTATTATCTCCAGCGCCTTTTCAGTTCTGGAGGCGACCTCGATCTGCCAGATGTTCTTCGGCTGGATATCCTTGATAAGATCGGCGATCTTGCCGCGCTTGACAATCTTGCCGCGCTCCATGATGGCGATATCGCTGCAGATGTTCTCAAGATCGCTCAGGATGTGAGAAGATATAAGGATGGTGGTGCCGAATCCGGCGACATTCTTCAATATGTTCCGGATTTCCACCCTGGCCCTCGGATCAAGGCCCGAGGCCGGTTCGTCGAGTAGGAGGAGCTTCGGATTGTGGAGGAGCGATTTCGCCAGGCACAGCCTCTGCTTCATGCCGCGTGACAGGTTGTCCACCAGCTCCTTCCTCTTATCATGGAGGGTGGTCAGCTCGATCACCTCGTCAATGCGTTTGATCCTCGCTTCAAGCGGCACTCCGCAGCATCCGCCGTAGAAATCAAGATATTCTTCGATCGTAAGGTTCCTGTATGTGCCGAAGAAGTCCGGCATGTATCCGATCTTCCTGCGGACCTCGCGCGCATTTTCAAATATCTCAAGTCCGTCTATCAGGATTTCCCCCTCCGTCGGCTGGAGGAGCGTCGCGAGGATGTTCAGGCATGTAGTCTTGCCGGCACCGTTCGGGCCGATGATTCCGAATATCTCGCCGTTCCCGACTTCGAAGGAGATGTCATCCACGGCTTTGACCTCCGGAAAAGTCTTTACAAGATGTCTGACTTCAATCATCATAGTTCACCTGGTATTTTAATTTGGCTCTTATGTCATTGAACTGGATTCCCGGCCCGTCCCCGCTGTGCGAAATCCGCAGCTCAAGGTATTCGGTTTCCGGACGGATCCCGGTATTTGGAACAGCAAGCTTGAACTCGCGGTGGAACGAAGGTTTTTTTCCGGACTTCCACTGGTCAAGTTCGGCCCTCACTTCAATGTCGTTCATGTCCTCAGCCCTGGAAAAGACCAGTTCGCCGGCGGTTTTCCATTCATCCATCCCCTTGACGCGGTATCCAATCTGGCATTTTGATCCTACTCCGGAATTTCCGGGCAGATCCCAGGAATATCCCAAGTTAACTGCCGCCTCCAATGACGTGAGGATCTTATCTTTTCCAGGGATGTTCTGTGGAATCCTGAAGACAACTCTTTTCTCCTCCCTGCAGACAGGCCTGTCCTTGTCAGGAGGATTCATCTCCTGGAGCAGGATCGTCTGTACGGAATCAGCTGCGGCTGAAAGTTTCAGTGGCAGGAAGAAGAATCTCGAACTTTTCCGGTCCTTCGCCGAATAATCTACGAGGACAATCACCGCCTGGCTTTCAAAGAAGACTCCGTTGCACAGATCATAAATTTTCGAGAATTCTGTCGTAAGCCCGGTGAAATCCAGCTTCTGGTCCTTCAGACACCCATCTTTGAGTTCTGGAAGAAGGGCCCACATGAGCACGCTGGAAGGCCTTTTGAAGAAGACAACCCCCCTGTCATAGGCCGGAAGGGACTTTGTCTTCAGCGAGACCGTGATATTTGTGCTGGCCTCGGGGATTTTTACCGTCCCCTGCGCTTCTGGAAATGGGCCTGCGGGACTTCTGTCCAATCTGATCATCTTGTAACGGGAGAGAAGAGGGGCGCTGGCGGTGTCGGAGGACGGCGTAGATAATTTCCCCATGTCGATGACATAGGATCCGTCGCCCTTGGCCGGCAGTCTGAACCTGTCAGGCGTTGTCACTGTTGTACTGTAATATGTGAAGGTGTTCCACCTGCCGTCGTGATCCTTGAAATTCATCTCGGTTGAATTCCAGGCAGGCTCGGCCATGAAGAGGACGCGCAGCATCAATACAAACGCAATGGCGAATATGGAAAGAGGGAGTAACTGTTTCAGCAGCCCGGTGCTGCTGCCGGATTTCAATCGTCCCACGCACAATATGCATATGTAGGAAGAAAGGATGAAGAAGAAGAGCCCGGTAACTGTGAATGGCAGTTCACCTCCGGACGGGACAGTTTTCCTGAGCAGTTCTGAAAAGCCAGTGGCCGCATCTGTAAGAGAGGAGATTTTCTCGGCCTCCAGCGCCAGAGCACCTGCGTTCTGGATGTCCGCTCCCATGTCCTGGGCGCCGGCGGAAAAGGCCATTAAAGAGGCAAAAACCGTGGATATTGACAGAATGAGTTTTACAGCCATGGATTTCGCAATCCTGTCCTTGACCGCCATGACTAGGGCAGGAAGGAGAAATACGATGGACAGGAATACGCAGTTGTTCCTGTAGGTTTCCAGGGATATGGACGATGTATCCCTGGAGTTCAAGCAATGGTATATCACGGTCGTCGGCGAGAGGTGCACCATTTTTTCAGGGTATGCGCCTCCCGGCATGAAATTGGAGATGAAGAATCCGAGCATCGGGATCCCGCCGATCCATAGGAAGGTGGACAGCGCTGTGAGCAAAGAGGCGGAGTTCAGCCGCCTCATCAACGCAGCAAGGCTGATTCCGAAAACAGCGAGTACTGAGATGGACATGGCCAGCACCGGGGGCAGGCTGCCGGATATTTCTGCTACACCGGCGCTGGAAAGTTGCCTGCATATAATATAGGACGTGGCGACGATCATCGCTGATTTGCCGGCGGGATATATGAAGTCACCGAGCATCTCGGACCATTTCCTGTTCTCGCCGGACAGTATGGCGCAGGCTGGGCGGCAGAAGCTGAGGCCGCATACGAGCGCCGGCAGGATCAGAAGCATGGCCAGGACCGTGAGCTTACTCTCGCTGTCCTTGAGTTCCTGTATGGAATGGGACAGTTCGAGCGCCACCAGCATCAGCAGTCCGAACACAACAAGGTCCAGTGTCCCGCGTATCAGCCTCTCGTTGCTCCTGATGAACTCGAAATTGTTCTCCTGGAAGA
>CAZDNQ010000256.1:0-7032 GCA_964506605.1 uncultured Victivallis sp.
TACACACTGGAGGTCGTTATCCAGCAAATAGATCCGGGTGTTGGCAATGGGACGGCCGATCGTCTCTATTCCGCCGGGCTGCCGCAGCGCAAACGTGGAGTAGGTGGTCGTCTCCGAAGGACCATAGAGATCGTATACCTTTTGAATCGTCGGCAGTTCATAGAGGTGATTCACAACCGACTGCAGAAGGGGCTCGCCTGCCAGGTTGACAACCCGCACCGACGGCGGCACTGCATTCATCCGCAGCAGTTCGGTAATCGCAGAAGGAACGGTATTGATGAGGGTAACTTCGTCCGCTGCTGCGGAATCGGGCAGCTGCATAATATTTCCCATTAAAATTACTTTACCACCCCAACTCAGGGTAACAAAAATCTCAAATACTGAAAGATCAAAGCAAACGGAGGTTGAAGCCAGCACCCCCGTCAATTCTCCGGAGGTAAATACTTCACGCGCCCAGTGTATGAGAGAAACCGTGCTGCGGTGTTCAATGGCCACGCCCTTGGGCTGTCCCGTTGATCCTGAGGTAAAGATGACATAAGCCAGGTGGGATGGCCGGGGCCGTTTATCTCCTGATTCCAAATTTTGGTCGGGAAGATTTCCGATTTCCGTCTGCAGTTTTAAATCATCGACGCACAGGGTGTGACCTTCGTAATGCGGGAGGAAGGATACCTTATTTTGTTGGGTCAGAACTACCGGAACTTGCGTTTCTTTCAGGATGAAGGCGATACGTTCGCGGGGATATGCCGGATCCAGCGGCACATAGGCACCGCCGGCTTTGAGGATGCCCATCAGCCCCACTACTATTTCCAGCGAGCGCTCCATGCAGATTCCCACCAGTACATCAGGCCCCACGCCCAGATTGATCAGGCAACGGGCAAGCTGGTTGGCCCTCCGGTTGAGCTCCCTGTATGTCAACCGTTGATCCCCAAAGACAAGAGCTGCAGCATCGGGGGTTCGCTCCACCTGTTCCTCAAACAGTTCGTGGATGCATTTTCCACGGGGATGATCCAGCTGTGTGGCATTCCATTCAACCAGCAGTTGTTGACGCGCAGCTTCGGTCAATACGGTTTTCTCGGCAATATCTGCATTTAAATTTTGTGGAATATCTTTCGATTCTTGCATAACTCAATCGCCCTTGGAGTGTCTGATGTAAGTTGTTAAAAAGTTAATTATGCTTATTAATCCTGTCCTGCGCATCCCTCAGTTTTTCCGTGAATTGAATACCCAATTCAGCGGATTCTACAAATTCATGATGGCGGGCGGGAATGACTATTATCCTGAGCTCACCCTTTGCGATATCCTTCCATCCGAGCTCCGGATCATTATAAGGCCAGCTTTCTCCCTCTGGCCCGCGAAAGAGAGTAATAGTGCCGAGGTACTGACGCGGCTGATAACGTCTGAGAGCCTTGTAATGGCTCCTCCATAAATACGATTCCCGCAGTTCAAGAGGAATTGGACGCCTCATTAAATGCATAACAACCACCCGGAAAATGCGCATCCTGTTGGATAAATATTTATATATACGCTTCGCAAGATAAACAGGCAAGGAATCCTGTCGCACCATAATATC
Organism: uncultured Victivallis sp.; assembly: GCA_964506605.1. GTDB lineage: Bacteria > Verrucomicrobiota > Lentisphaeria > Victivallales > GWF2-50-93 > GWF2-50-93. Next base: position 1,571 of record CAZDNQ010000256.1, read on the forward strand.
TCCCTGCATCCGGTTTATACGCATTATGACCGGATTCCTCGAATAGCTATAACCACGCGATCCCGGGCCGATTGAGTCTAGCAGCGCCAGAAATGCTATTTCTTCGCCCTGCTGCGAAAGCTGCTGCGCGATTTCAAAGATAACCGTGCCGCCGAAAGACGCCCCTCCCAGAAAATACGGCCCGGAAGATTGAACAGACCGAATTTCAGCTATATAATGTCCAGCCATTTCCTCGATGGAAGAATGCGGTGACAACAACCCGTCAACTCCCCTGGCCTGAAGACCGTAAACCGGTTGATCCTCTCCCAGATGCGGGAGCAGACTATGATAATAGAGGAGATTACCGCCAACTGCGTGAATGAGAAAAAGAGGGGGACGGTTGCCTTCCGGATGTATGGGAACAAGGCTGCGCCATGGCCTCGCCGGCGAAGAAATGCGGAATTCCGCATCCCCCTCCTTGTAAACGGAAGCCGTGGCGCAATTGGAATCAATAACCTCTGCAAGGGCGCGAATGGTTGGCGATTTGAAAAGGACAGCCAGGGGCAGGTCAATCTTGGCCCATTTACGGATACGAACGAAGAGACGCACGGCCAGGATCGAATGCCCTCCCAATTCGAAGAAATTATCGTTGATGCCTACGCGTTTTACACCCAACACCTCGGCCCAGATATCCGCCAACACTTTTTCCACCGGCGTTCGCGGCGCTTCATAAGTCGCATCTAGCTCAGGTCGTATGTTTTCAGGTTCGGGAAGGGCCCGGCGATCAACTTTGCCATTCGAAGTAATTGGAAATTTCTCCAGTATCATGAAAGCGTTCGGTATCATGTAATCCGGTAACTTCTTTTTCAAGTGAGCACGCAACTCGCTCACCGACGGGACGGGTGCTCCAGCGGGAACTATATAGGCGACCAGGCGCTTTTCTCCAGCTGCATCTTCCCTGGCCATGACCACAACTTCTGAGACAGCTTCATACTGCCCCAGAACGGATTCAATCTCTCCCAGCTCGACCCGAATACCGCGAACCTTCACTTGATTATCCAACCGTCCGAGAAACTCCAGGGAACCGTCAGGGCGGTAGCGGCCGCGATCGCCGGTGAAGTACACCAAATCATTTTCTTTGTTGTTAAACGGATTCTTCGCAAATCGTTTGCGACCTTCCTCCGGCGCATTGATGTAGCCGTAAGACCTGAAAGGTGTACGAATTGCTATTTCTCCCGGTTCACCGATGCCGCACAGTTGGAAGTTTGCGCCTAATACAAGAGCCTGGGTCTGCGGCAGTGGCTTTCCCAAAGGCTGAACGCCGGGAGATATTTCGGCCGGCACCGGGTAAAAGCATTTGATCAGTGTTGTTTCCGTGGGGCCATAGAAGTTTACAATATTTCCGCTTTCCGGAAAAGCCGTTCGCCAATGACGGACCAGCGAATCCATAAGCGGTTCCCCTACAAAAAACACATACCTCAAGGACCGCAGCGATACTCCTTCCGAACCGTCAGCCAGCCAGGAGTGGGCCAGCGTAGGAACAGTATGCAAAACAGAAATTCGCTCTCTGTCCAGCCAGGGCAGAATGCCGTTCGGATCTGAAAGGAGTTCTTCATCCGGCAAACAAAGGGTTGCGCCGCTCGTTAATGGTAAAAATATATCTCTCAGAACAGCGTCAAAAGACAGACCGGTGAGTTGTGCGCAGCGGTCGTGGGGACTGACTCCGAAAGCCTCCCGCTCCCAATTCACGAAATGGCTTAGGCCTCTATGGGCGCCAAGCACACCTTTGGGCATACCCGTAGTGCCTGATGTAAAAAATATGTATGCTGCATCGTCAGGAAAAACTTCTGCCTGGCGAGATTCATCAGCGACGGCATCTTTTATTATTTTCTTTATATGCCCTGTGTCGGGATCCACATGAATGATGTGCAGGCTAAGCTCTTTTTCGAACTCACACTGTTTGGCATAGACATCCCCAACATAGATCAAGGTTCCGGCCTTAGCTTCCTGCAGCATCAGCAGTTGTCTATCTCTTGGGAGATTTCCATCTATGGACAAAAGAACGCTTCCACTTTTAAAGACGCCCATCATGCCGGTGATAAAACCAAAACTGCGGGAACCCAGAATCGCGACAACATCCTTTTGTTGCCGGGAAAGACTGTTTAATGCTTGCTCAATGGCATCAGATCTTTCCGATAATTCGCCATATGTCCAAATTTGTTTGTTTTGGGATATCGCAGGGTAATCAGGCGCTTTCGTTGCGCAGGCTTCAAACATAACGGCGACCGGTTTCTGTTTCGGTTCGGCTAGAACGGCATGCAGGTCAGGAAGCAGGCTGTGCTCGGATTCAGTCAGGATGGATATTTCAGAAATGGATTTATCCAGATTATCCGGAATGTTTTGCAGGATCATCTGGAGATGCCCCAACATCCGATCAACCGTATCCGGCGTAAAGCGCCCTTCGTCATACTTGATCATCAAGACCATTTCGTTATCGTCGTAGCCATTCAGGGTGAGGGGATAATTTGTGCGGCCTCGAAATTCGAATTCCCTCTTTAGCCATCTGCCGCCTTTAGACCTCATGTAAGAATCAAGGTAATAATTGTCAAAGACAACAATGCTCTCAAAAAGAGGACTGCCGTGGGTTATCTCACTCCATCGCTGAACCTGATGAAGGGGAGAGTGTATATGTTCCCGCATCTGCGCATGCTGCTGCCGGAGTTGATGCAGCCAGTCCAACACCTTCGTTTCCTTTTGTATCTTAATGCGCGCGGGGACCGTGTTCATCAGCAATCCGATCATCGATTCCGCTCCTCTGATAGAGGCTCTGCGGCAAGTGCGCACGGTGCCATAGAGGATGTCTTCCTCGCCGTTATACCGTGAAAGCAACATCGCCCAGGCTCCTTCAACCAGCGTATTCATGGAAAGACCCTGGGTTGAGGCCAGATGACGCAATGCGGAAGTCAGAGATTCAGACAACCTGATTTTCACGGAGCTCCCGATGCCAAACGTCCCAACTCCAGCGGACACGGAAGCGCCCATAGGCAAGGGTGTAGGCGAAGTAAACCCTGCCAGATTCTCGCGCCAAAATTTCTCATCTTTGGCCAGATCCCTTTCTCTCACCCACATGATGTAATCTTTGTAGGGGCGTGGGGTGTCCAGCTCAATATCCTGATTTTCAACAAATCCTTCGTAAAAGGTGAATACTTCTTCCAGGATCAGCGGAAAAGCACGTCCATCCATCAATATATGATGGAAGGTCCAGACGAACTTAAATTCTTCAGGAGCAAGCTCAAATATAGCAAGCCGCATCAACGGCGCCTGGCCCAGGTTGAAGCCCAGCGCTCTGTCTTTTAGAATGTATGTTTCAATGTTCTCCTGCTGTGCACTTGAAGGCAGATTTTTCCAGTCGACGACTTCACCCTGGAAATGCACTTTATGCAACACCACCTGCCTGGGCTCGGTTATTTCTTCCCATTCAAACTTTGATCTTAAGATTGCATGCCTTTCGACAACCCTTCCCCATGCGCGCTGAAAGGCATCTATGTTCAGCTTCTCATGGATACTGCAGATGATTTGCTGGATATCCACATCAGTTCCTATGCTCACCAGGTTTTGAAACAGCATCCCCTCTTGAAGGGGAGCCAGAGGATAGGTTTCTTGTCTAAATGCTTCATTCATGTGAATTACTCCATCAAATTAACTTGGCCGTATGTTTGTGACTAAAGATTGCACATTGGATTGCATCTTTACCTGTTACTCCCTGCCGTCATCCGACCACTGCCAATATTGGACGTTCCAATTTCCCTCTTCTACAACAACAGCACCTGCAAATTCTTCGGCCGGCCGCACGTCCCATATTGACCACCTTGCTTGTCCCCCATCGTCTCTCGACATCTTTAAAGAACCGGTTGATTTTCCATCGGTCGGCGGAAGATCGATCCGGTGGGGGAAATACGATAATCCTTTTCCCATTGCTTTCATTAATGCTTCTTTCCGGGCCCACCAATTAAAAAATTTTTCTTTTTTCTCACCGGCAGCTAGGGCGCAAAAAAGTGCTTGTTCTCTTGCCGAAAAAAATTGTTCAACAATTTGTTCCATCTCGGGAAAATCCCGCATCCGTTCGAGGTCTATACCCGCTTCTTTACCCCGGGTGAAAACGTAAAGGGCTAATCCCTCCGAGTGAGACAGATTAAATCGAATATCCGCCCCGTCGGATGTCTTCTGCAGTCTGGGTTTCCCGTCTTTTTCATAACCGAAGCCGATTGCATCCGGTTTGACGTTCAGATAGCCCGCCAGGATAAGTCTCAGTATACCGCGGGCGCTGATGAATCGATTTCTGTCGTGCTCATACCTGTAACGATCCGCCCGCATTATCTCATCTTCAGAGAGGCTTCGTTTGAACTCCTCGACACTCTTACCCGGCAGATCAAGGGAGGCTCGCCAGATATGTACATTTCCCCCTGAGAGCAAATCTCCGGCAGACTGTGTATTCCACGATTGTTTAATGTTTTCTGAATGATTATAACGGTCGAACCATTTTAACATATTGCTGCAAATCCGCTTCAGGGTAAGAACCTGCCGCCCGCCGCCTCAATAGCCGCCCTTGCCAGGAGTAAAAGTGAATTGAACGCAGGGACCGGAAGCTTTCCTGCATCCAGCACCAGTGGAATCTCCGTACATGCCGCAATAACGCCCTGGGCGCCCTGGGCAACGAGTCTGAGTGCTACAGCGCAGATATCTCCCGTAATTTCTTCCCGCGTGCGGTGGCATTGGATGTCCTTGACATCATAGATAGCCGACATGACAAGTCGTTGATCATCAACGCCGGGGGTCAGAGTCTCCAGGCCACCTTGCCTGAGCTGCTCTTGAAAAAAACCGCCTTGAATCGTTCCATTCGTGGCCATGAGTCCAATTTTCTTTATTCCGGGATGATGAATTGTAATATAGTCAGTAACAGCTCTAACAATGGACAGGATGGGTAAGTTGATGTTTTGTTCCAGTTCTTCAACAAAAAAATGGGCTGACACGCAGGGCATAACGATAAAATCCGCTCCGGCCCTTTCCAGCGCTGCAGCGCTCATCACCAGGGCGGACAAGGGCGACTCCCCTCTCTGAAAAATGGCCAGAGTACGGTCGGGAATTTTGGGATTGGAATCAATTAGTACACGCAGGTGCTCCTGATCTTTGCGGGCAAGGGTGTGTGCAACAAGTTCCTTATAAAAATTAGCAGTTGCTTCAGGCCCCATACCACCCAAGACGCCGATTACTTTTTCAGGCATTGGTCAGAACTCTCTTTTATTTCTTCTTCTTCATTGGTAAAATTGTCATATAACTGCAATCCCGTCATTCTTTACTGCACGACGGGATTGTGCTGCTTATAACTGAAAGACGCCTGTTTCCGGATCTGCCCGCTTTATTGTTTGAGGCAGCCCCAATGTCGGCATCAACTCTTGCGGAATTGCAGGGCATGGGCTTCCCGC
>CAZDNQ010000257.1:0-2753 GCA_964506605.1 uncultured Victivallis sp.
CACAGGCGCGGCCGCATCCTGGGAATGAATGTGGAAGATGGGATGGAAGTGGTGAACGCCGATGTCCCTCTCGCGGAAATGGCGCGCTACGCCAGCGAACTCCGCAGTCTCACCCAGGGATGCGGTTCGTTCGACATGGAATTCTCCAGATATGAGCAGGTTCCTTCGGTGGTCGCCAAGCAGATCATCGAGAACTACAACAAGACCATCAAGGAAGAGGCCGAGGAATAGTTCCGCCAGAGGCGGGATTATCATTATCGAAAAATTGGTCGCCAGGACTGTCAATGCGGTCCTGGCGATTTTTTTTGGTAGATCTTCGAATCATCTCTTTACGATTCGCGGCCGGAGGGCTACGGCGTACGGGTGGGTGATTTTCCGCCGCCGGCTGGAGCCGCCGCCGGAGTGTCTTTCGTATTGTCTTCAGGATAGGTCTGGGCCTTTCCGCTGAATCCCTTGCCCTTGCAATCAGGACATGTGACCTTTCCGCGGCCTGTGCAGTCAGGGCACATGGCCTTTGTGAATCCGACTCCGTTGCAGAGAGTGCATTTTTCAGTTTTCGGACAGACCATCCGCCCGTATCCTCCGCAGTATGTACAGGTGATGCTGATCTTTCCTGAGCCGTCGCAGGCAGGGCATGTCTTGGCAGTGTAGCATGGATAGCAGAACCATGGGGAATAAGCGCCGACCACCATGACGGCCCCGCTTGAGAGGAAGACATTTGTGCCGCACGGATAAGAGTAATACCCGGAGACAACACCGCTTCCTCCGCAATAAGTACAGGTCCTTATGAACTGGCCAAGCCCGTTGCAGACGCTGCAAGTCCTGAATCCGCTGCCTTCGCAGATGTGGCAGGTGATCCTGCCTCCATCGCACTTAAGGCATTTTTTGGCGACCTTTCCGGTGGCCTGGCATTTTACACAGGCTATCTCGCCGCCGCCGGAGCATCTCCTGCAGAGCTGGTCGGGCATTATCCAGGTGCCTCCGGAAAGGAGCATGTGCGAGTTCTTGAGATGGTATGCCAGGACATCCTTAGGGAAGACTTCGTAGTTGTAGAGGGCGAGATTCCTGTCCTTGAGCGCGTTGTCGATGTCGCCGTCCAGCTTCGTCACCTGTGCGCCGAGGTTCATCGACTTCTCCATGAGCTCGGTCACGGAGGGATTCACCTTCCTGAGGAGCAGCTGCGCCTGTTCGAGGTTGCGCTTCGCCTGTCCGGGATAGCCTGCCGCCAGATCCTTCGCCTTGGCGACGAGGATGCCTGCGGAATTGAGATTGCCCATGGACAGCGCCTTCTGCAGGCTTATGTCTGCGACGTCTTCGACTCCGTACTGGCCTGTCCCGGATTCTGTTTCAAAGAGGATCGAAACCTTGTCGCAGCCTTTGTATGAACCGTAGAGGATCCTTCCATCCTTCAGGACAAGAACTCCGGCTTCGGCCGCGGATTTAAGAGTGGTCCATCTGTCCTGCTTCTTTTTTTCAGTGTCAACCTGCGAATTCCGCAGGGCCTGCGCCTGTACAGAGCTGACCCAGCCGCCGTTGAAATATTCAAGGCCCTTCTTCTTCTGCTCGACTGCGAATTTCGCAAATGCGCTTTCAGCGCTGATTGAAAGCCCCGGACTGTCCTTCGGAATCTTTATTGTTGCGATGACTCCCTGGCGTTTCACGGCCGCGAAATATGATTTGTCGTCGGCCCCAGTGACCGGCAGCTCTTCGCCTGCGAGTATTGCGAAAGGTACAAGATCCGCCTCGATACCCCCCCTGAAATACATGGTCGTCCTGTCCTTTGAAGGTTCCATCAGCACCATGTATTTCTGGTATTTCGGGACCATGCAGCAAACCGAGCAGGTGTCGATCCTCACCAGGAAGAGATAGAATTCGTTTGCATCGAGCATTATAGGCAGGCGCGTCTGCGGAGCTATGAAAATCCTCTTCAGCCCGGGATTGATGCCGGTATCCTCTTGAAAAGACAGGTATCCGATCCTGGATTCGATTATAGGGGGAGTGATAATGTTTTTGACCGGTCCCGGACCTGCGGCATAAAGGCAGTGGCAGGCCGTGGAAAACATCAGCAGCAATAGGCCTGTCATTTTCCAGATCATAGGAAATGTCGCCTGCTAAACGAAATTGTCCCGGTGCTTTATGACCACGAGCGTCTGGTCGTCGGATACCGGGGTGTCCTCGACGAACATGTCGACCGCGCGCAATATCTTCTCGATCGTCTCCTGCGGCGAGCTTCTGGTTTCGCAGGAGGACATGAAATTGTCCCTGAGCCTTTCAAAACCGAACTCCTCGTCGTTCTTGTTGAGGGCCTCGTTTATGCCGTCCGTGTAGAGGAGGATGGACATCTCCTTGTTGAACGAGAAGGTGAATGTCTCGAACTCCTCGACCATGTCGCCGGGCATCAGCCCGAGGGCTGTGCCCTGCGTGAATATCCTGCGCAGCCTGTGGTTGTGGGCGGGGAGGCAGAGGAGGAGCTCAGTATGGCCGGCCCTGACGTATTCGATCGTGTTCTCGCGCCTGTTGAGCACGCAGCACGCGATGGTGATGAACCTTTCCGCGCTGGTATCCCTGTAGAGGTTGTTGTTCAGATCCCTCATCAGCTCGTTCAGCGTCGAATATCTCTCAATGTTTCCCCTGATGAAGCTGCGCGCCATGAACATGAGGAGGCATGCGGGTATGCCCTTTCCGCAGGCGTCGCCGATTATGACCAGAAGGCGGTCCTTGTCGATCTCGACGAAGTCATAGAAGTCGCCGCC
>CAZDNQ010000257.1:2763-6964 GCA_964506605.1 uncultured Victivallis sp.
GCTCACCTCCTTCGCCGATTTCGAGAACGCCTGCACTGAGAACTGCCCCCATTCGGGGCATTCCTTCGGGAGGAGCGACGACTGCAGCTGCTTCGCGAACTCCAGTTCCTGGTTGATCCTCTGCTGCTTGCTGAGGTTGGAATATACCTTGACGATGTTGTATGCGAGCTCGACCTGGGCCGCCATGAACTTGAGGGCGCTGAACTGCTCCGGCGTGAAAGGCTTGCCGTCCTCGCGGCTGTTCACCGCGCAGACCACGCCGATGAGCTTCCCCTCCCTTATCATCGGCACCGCCATCAGAGTCTCGATCGCTATTACGCTTCCTGTCGCCGAGATCCTCGGATCCTCCGAACCTTCCTCGATCAGCAGCGATTCGCGGGTCCGGGCTATTTCCCCGATTATCCCGTCTCCAACCTTTATCTTCTCCCTGCGCAGGGATTCCAGGATGAAACGGGGCTTTGTCAGGACATATTCTGTGGACTTGTGGAGCGGGGGGAATGCTCCCGCGATGCCGGCGGCCTTCAGGTAGCCGTCCTCTTCAAGAGTGAAGATGCACAGCGAGCTCGCGCCGACGAGGTCGGCCACATAGCGGGCCGTCATGTTCATGGAGTCCTCTATCTCCTCGACAGTCTTCAGGTTCTTCGAGAATATGCTCAGGAAATTACCGATCTCCGCCTTCTTGTGGAGCGTGTCGTCCAGGAGCACCCGTAGAGAGTGGTTCTTGTAGCGGAGAAAGAAGACGTAGCCTGCCGTGATCAACAGCAGGGCGCCCAGGATCATATTTATTTTGCTATATGAGTCAGTCATACCTATTGTCCAGAATCAGGGCGGTAAAGAAATATGCCGGTTTACCCCCCCGGAAAAAAGGTTGATTCGTCCTGAAATCTGAATTGAATAACTTAATTTTCCTATTGTAAAATACAATTTAGGGGGGAAATTTAGTTCAAAATTAACAATCGGTGTCAAATGCCCTCCAAAGACAGGATTTTCGTCAAAATCTGCGGAATAACCCGTGCCGAGGACGCTCTGGCGGCCATTGGATGCGGCGCCGATGCGATAGGGTTCATCGCGTATCCGAAATCAAAACGCTTCATCCCTCCCGGGAAAGTCTCCCTGATATCACAATCCCTTAAAACTGAAATAAGCAAGGTCGCCGTATTCGTGAATCCATCCCGGGACGATATTGAAAAGTATGTCTCCGCAGGAGCCGATGTCGTCCAGCTCCATGGCGATGAGACTGCGGATTTCGCGGAAAACGTTGCGAAGTCCGCAGAGGTCTGGAAGGCGATACGCCCCAGGAGCAAGGATGACATACTCAAGTACAAGGGGTTTCCAGCCGCAAAATTCCTCATCGACGCCGCTGGTGGAACGGAATATGGCGGAACAGGGAGGAAGTCCGACTGGGAGCTTGCGAAGTTCGCAGTTGAAATCCTGGGCGCGCCAGTGATCCTTGCAGGCGGACTCAATCCTGCGAACATAGCAGAAGCAATTAGTTCCGTAGAACCCTTCGGTGTAGATCTGAGCAGCGGCGTCGAGTCGTCGCCCGGAATAAAAGACCATGCGAAACTGAAGGATGTCTTCAGGGAAATAAAAAAAGGCGCGGCCATCTGACCGCGCCTTTCCTGCAGGATCGTGTCCGGTCAGTTGTCCTCTCCCTCCTGCATGCTGATCAGCCTGTCGATCGTATCGCCGGCGATCTTGGTGCTTGCAGTGAGTTCAAGTCCGTTGCGGTTGATGGACAGGTTGTTGAAGAACTCGTCGCGGATCTCCTTGCTCTTCTCGTCTGCATTCGGGTTCGCCTTTGCAATTGACACGAACCCCTTGATGATCTGTTCGACCGCCATGACGTTCTCCTCACCTTTCATGAGAAGTTTAGCATCGGCTGTCAGGCCGTTGGTGAAGCTGATGCATATTTCTGCGGCGGTGACATTTGCGAGGAAGGGATTCTTCACCAGGTCGTCAGGCTTGAAACCGAGCAGGGAAGCCTTGATGATATAGCTTCCGCTGAAGCAGGCGTTGAGGGAGGAGATCTTCTCCGGCGCCATTCCTCCCTTGCCGGAAGTGTAGTACTTGAGGAATTCCTCGGCGACGATGGGATCGCCGACGACCGCCGTATTCCTGTCTATCAGGATCGCCAGGTTTTTCTTGTTCTGCCTCTTGTCGGGGCACATCGCGGCGAAAAGGCTGCCTGTCCTGGTGACGATCTCATTCTCCCTGTTCGCGCTGACTGCCGCGGAGATGTCGTTCGCGTTGAAATCTCCCTCGATCACGAAGACGCCCTTGTTCTCCTCTATGGCGGCGAGCCAGAGTGTTTTGACCTTGTTGAAGTCGAGACCTGACGCCTGCAGCAGCATCGCCTCGCCGTTCAGGAACTTGGAGGCGAATTTCTCGCGGACGCTCTTGTAGAGGTCGGACCCCTTGAGCGCCTGCATGTCGGCCTTTGCGACAAGCCTTGTCTCGGCAGGCAGCGATTCGATAATCCCCGCATAGGACTGTACCGAGAACAGTACTGCGATTCCGGCGATCAGGGCTGTGAGCATTTTCATCTTCATGTTTCCCCCATATTATTTAGGTTTGATAAAACTCGATTGCAGATGTCATCTGCATATGATACGGGGAAACAATGAAAAGGTTACAGCTCCTGGGAATTTGTCCTCCCATGGAATTCCCTGAAGAGTGCGGATGCGGACTTGTCCTTCTTGACGAGACGTATCTGGCCCGCAAGCTTTTCCACCTGCAGGTCGACCAGGATCTTCCCTTTTTCGGCGCTGCCGGGCGTCTTGTCGGCCGCGAGATGGTCCGGGAACTTGGAATACCAGTCGATGCCGGTCGAAATGCTGCTTTCCTGGAGCTTCTGCAGGCGGCCTAGGGATTTTCCGCTGCCGATCGGGACTGGGCTTTTGACGAGTTCCGGATAGAAGTACATGATCTGGCTGGTCTCACCTTCGCCGCCATGTCCGTCGTGCTTCGACTTGAAGACAGTCTGGCCTTTGAGATTGACGGTCGTGAATGGAGCCACTCCATAGACGGTATAATCCTTCTTCTTGTCGTTGAACATCATGTTGAAGAAATTGAGGAACGCGATGTTGCCGCCATGCCCGTTTACAATTATGATCTTCTTCAGGCCGTTCCTTCCGATCTCGTCGCAGATGTTCTCAAGAAGTGGCATCAGGAGATCGAACTTCAGCGCGACGGTACCAGGCTGGTGCTTCGCCTCGCAAATCTGGCTGAGATAGAAGTAAGGAAAGACCACAGCAGGCTCCTTTTCTGCGGCCAGGCAGCACAGCTTATGTATGAAGAGGATGTCTGTTCCCAGGGGCAGATGGCCGCCATGCTTTTCCATGCAGCCGATCGGGAGGAGGCAGACGCCCTTTGTACTTTTGACGGCCTTTGCGAAATCCGGAGAAGTCAGCTTGTCCCATTCCATAAAAAACCTTTCGTGTTTTTATAAATGTAGTGCGTAAAGGAAGTTTTTCATGTGGGACAGCCCTGATTCATGGCGGCCAGTTGTCTTCTCCTGCATAGGTGAACTGCATGACCGTGCTGACGTATCCGAGGAGGTCGGTGCAGAGCGTGGAGGTGACATGCCCGTCAAGGAAGGCGGTGTTGACAGCGGTGTTTTTGCTGTGGATCGTCCATGCCAGCCCGCCGTTGTCGGCCCTGTTTCGGAGGAAGGTGTGGACGTGCGCCTTCTGCCCCTGGCGCTTGCCGTCGAGGACAAGCACGTATTTCGAGTTGTCGGTGCATTTCTGGCTGCCGAACTGGTTCTTTATATTGTATACGTTGATCCACTTGTTCGTGAATCCCCCGTCGCTGTTGGTAGGAGCGCACAACCAGCTGTTGTAGTATCCGTTGAGGTTTGAGGAATACACCCATCGCTTGATGAATTCGTCGTCGCTGGTGCCAGACGGCAGCTCCACCTCCGGGCACATGTAAGTGCGCGGGGTCAGCTGGATATATCCGTTCGTCTGCATGTAATAGGAGAGCGAGTACTGGTTGACGTATGTATAGAGCAGGTTTCCCTCGAAGTCGTGGGAATAGTTGAAGATTGAAAGCGAATACTGCTTGAGCCCGTTCACGCAGCTTATCTGACGCGCCACGTCCTTGGCGCGCTTCAGCGCCGGCAGGAGCAGCGCCGCCAGGATTGCGATGATCGCAATTACGACTAGCAGTTCGATTAGCGTAAAGGAATCCGCTTGAG
>CAZDNQ010000258.1:0-6948 GCA_964506605.1 uncultured Victivallis sp.
CGTCGACGAGGCAGTAAGATCGGATATGCCTGGACCTGTGCACACAGACCTGAACCAGTTCTGGAACGCAAATCCGGGAACAGCCGCCGCGGATATCGGAATCTCCGCGCCGAAATCGACAAGAGTCTCACCAAGAGAAGGACTTGTATATCCGCCGCCTGCAGGCATCGACCCCATATGCAGAGCCGCCTGGGAAGTCTTGAAGATGGCGGTCACAGTACCGTTGTCGGCAGCCGTTATGAAAGTCTCCGCCATTCCAGGGGCATCGACTAACACGCCACCAGTGGATTCCCAATGGTCGAAGACATATCCCGGTCCGGCCGTCGTCTTGATGTCATACGGCTCACCTATGGTTGACGTTATAAACCCATTCGGTTCCAGCGTGCCCGCGCCATACGGCTCGGTCCCCACAAAGACATCTGCGAAGTCCGACACTACCGCTGTAAGAGTCGCATTACCATTCAGAACGACCCATGTGTTCGGGCTGTAGATGTCGGCCACGCTTGCAGGTCCTGTAACATCCCAGCGGACAAAACAGTAAGCAGGATCCACCATTACGCCTATCATCATCTCCTCGCCCTTGTTGTATGTGCCATCCCCTGGATCCAACGTAAGAGCGTGGGCGCACGCCATGGTAAGGTCCGCAGTCTCTTCGGCCGCGAAGTTCGCAGTGAGAGTAACATCAGCTATGACTTTGACGCCAGAATGGGCGAAGTTCTCGAGACCGTTCTCGAAGATGGCGGCGTCTACAGGAGAGGCCGTCCAGTTCACAAACCTATTGCCTGCATCCGGTACGGCGATCAGGGGGACAGTCACTCCGGCTTCCAGTGTCAAGATTCCACCGGACGGATCGGGAGTCATGGTTCCGCTTCCTGACACAACAGGAGTCATGAAAATGGTCTTATTGTATGCGAAGTTAGCAGTGACCGTCGCATCGGCGGTGATCCGCGCATAGGTCTCAGGGGCGTTGATGTCGACAATCGTGGCACCGGCGCCTGCAGTCCAGTTCACGAAATGCGAGCCTGGCGCGGCGGTCGCTGAAATAAAGGCCGGTTCGCCGGATGCGACAGTGAGGCTTGTCGCATTAGTCGTTCCGCTGCTCAAGGGGCTATGTGCTATCGTCAGGCTGTAATGGCCTGAATCAGGCGCGAAGTTCGCAGTGACTGTCTTGTCGCCAACAAGGGTAATCTTCACGAAGGTCCGGGGGGAATTTGCGTCGATTATCGTCGCACCCGCGTCGGCCGTCCAATTCACGAAATGATACCCGGGGCCCGCTTCGGCTGAAATGCTGACAGGCTCATTCGCATATATGCTTACAGGACGGGAGGGCATCACCATACCAGAACCGGAAACAGCAGGAGTCAATGTGAAAAACGATCCACCCAACGCAAAATTGGCAGTCACAAAGCCGTCCCCGCTGCTCTCCAGCTTAACGCGCGTATCAGGTGATTCTGCATTTTCGAAGGTCACATTGGCACCGGTCCAGTTGACGAAGATCGAACCGGGCCTGGCAGTTGCAGTTATCTCCTTCCATTCATCGATGTACGCAACGATTTTGCCCGAAGGGGCGATCCCCTGCCCAAGACCGGCTGTGTTGAACTCTATCGGATATGCCGTGTTCGAGTTTATCGCGAAGTTCGCAGTGACCGTCGCGTCAGCTGTGATGGAGGCGGTTGTTTCCGGGGAGTTCTCGTTTGCGATCGTCGCAGGTCCGACGATTGTCCAGTTCACAAAATGGTAACCTGGATTTGGCATGGCGCCTATGGGATTATGCACACCTGGCATGGTGAATGTCGTGCCAAAGGCGTTGCCCATCGCGGCATCGGACGACTCAACAGTCAAACGGGGACCGGCGGCATTGAGGGTTATGAGCGGGAGGAGGAACACTGCGGCAAACAGGGAGACAAGGATTCTTTTCATAGGCTGGCTCCGTTGGATTATGTTTTGTTGAATTATTTTAAAAACAAAAAAGGCGCCTCCTGAAATATATTTTCGGAAGACGCCCTTACCCCCACTAGTTTTGTAATATGCAATGGCGGATTAGGGAAAACCCTACCGCACAATAATCTCAAATAAACCCCTTGGATTGACATTGTCAATCCGCTGCCGACTAAATTTTAATTTTTTTATACAACATATAGGTACCAGCTACTTCAAGAAAACAAAGCCGGCCATGGATGGCCACGCTCCCTGCCCGGGTAAAACGCACTACCAGGAATGGCATTACACAAAGAGATTTTCCCTGTGCGCCTTGAGTTTTTAGCTTGCTTTGACTATATTAGTCAAATATTTACGCTCGAAAGACGTAGTATTTCTGACTGGACAACCGGATTTACTGGATGGAACTGATTGGAAAAGGCATCCGAGGATCCTGAAATCCCGTCTGTTCATCATTTGCATTCTATATAAATCTGGAGACTTATATGAAACAGAAACTTCTGCTTGTAGCCGCCCTGTTTTTCGGATTCCTCGCATTCATCCTCACCTACTACCAGATAAAGCTCGAAAGAGAGAAGGCCCTTGGCGCCGCAACGACCGTCAAGCTCATCAAGATGAAGGTCGCAAAGGCCGAAGGCGAGACCATAGAGGCAAGCGATCTCGAGGAATACGAGACGAAGCGCTTCAAGATGGATGCCCAGCGCAATCCGGAAATTGAATACAAGGACAGGACTGACATCATCAACAAGAAGGCCGATTCCACCATCGTAAAGGGCGAGATAGTCAAGTGGTACCAGATCCGTACGGAGAAGTCGGCCAAGAGCGAAGGTCTTGCCGGAATCATTGCAAAGCCGAAGGACGGCGTGCCGGTCAGGGCGATCTCCATCCCAGTGGATTCAGTCTCATCTGTGACCAATCTGGTAAGGCCGGGGCACCATGTCGACATCATCGGAACGTTCAGGTTCCCTGAGATGAAGGGCGACAAGAGCCTGGACACGATAACTATGACAATACTCCAGAACGTACTGGTGCTTGCAACCGGGTCGCAGACCTCCAATTCCGTGGGGCCTGACGCCAAAAGCGCCCCACGCAATTACAGCACAGTCACACTGGAACTCTATCCCAAGGAAGTTGAAATGCTCATCTTTGCAAGCCAGAAGGGCAAGCTTACGCTGAGTCTCAGGAACTACGAGGATTCGATATTCGTGAAGGACTACCAGAGCGTGAACTTCAAGTTCCTGGAGGAAAACATACAGAAATACAGCGATGAGCGCGAAAAACGCCTCTTCGGGACATTTTCCACAAAGGGCAGGAAATAACGGCCGGCGCGGCCAATAGGAGCATTTCAATGTTCTCTGTCGTCATAAAACAGCCTGACAAGGCGGAAAACAAGGCGAAGCTGGTGCCTGGCATCTACAGGCTTGGCAGCAGTCCGGCCTCACATATCCAGTTCAGCCGTCCCGAGATCTCCTCGAAACACGCGCTTCTCACCGTCACCGACAGCTCTATCAAGGTCGCCGATGCCGGCAGCAGCAATGGGACCTTCCTGGACGGAAAAAAGCTGGGGGCGGAACCGGTCGAGGCATCTGTAGGCTCTACAATCAAGCTGGGCATGGTGGAGATATTCATCGAGGAGAATGTCGCTCCGAAAGTCGATCCCGTAAAGGATTTCTCGCCTTCGCTTACGAGCAAGGTGCTTGCCGATCCGAAGCGGCAGGAGCAGATCGCCCATGAGATTGCGAAATCCGCGGACAAGGTTGTCAAGGCGGACGGCCGGGAGAAGATACCGATATTGAAGATTTCAGGTATTCCCGAGGACTCCAGGCCGATCGTCCAGGAGATAAAGAAGCAGGCGCATGGCGAGCTTATGAAACGGCTCAACCTGAAGCGCATGGCGATATCCGGCGCCTCCGAGGAGGAGCTGGCTGAAAAGGCAAAAGGCACTATCCACGATATCCTCGCGGATCTCACGGTATCCCTGCCCTACGGAGTCACACTTGACAAGATCGAGACTGAACTCGTCCATGAGGCGATAGGGCTTGGCCCTCTCGAGGATCTCATATGCATGAACGACATCACCGAAGTCATGGTGAACGGACCGAACATGGTGTTTGTCGAGCGCGGGGGCGTGCTATTCAAGACCGACACCGCATTCGCCGACGACAACCAGGTGATGGCCGCGATCGAAAGGATCGTATCCCCGCTTGGCAGGAGGATAGATGAGAGTTCGCCGATGGTGGATGCGCGCCTGAAGGATGGTTCGCGTGTCAATGCGATCATCCCTCCCCTCTCCCTGGTAGGTCCGACCATAACCATCCGAAAGTTTTCAAAGACCCCGTACCTGGTGCAGGACCTGATTAAATTCGGCTCAATGAGCGCAGACATGGCGAAGTTCCTCGACGTATGCGTCAAGATCAGGAAGAACATAATAATCTCAGGCGGTACAGGTTCAGGAAAGACGACGCTCCTCAATGTCGTCAGCTCCTTCCTTCCGATAAGGGAGCGTATCGTGACAATCGAGGACGCCGCAGAACTGCAGCTCAAGCAGGAGCATGTGGTCAGGCTCGAGGCGCGTCCGCCAAACATCGAAGGCAAAGGGGAGATAGCAATCCGGGATCTTGTCAGGAACTCGCTGCGTATGCGCCCGGACAGGATAGTCGTAGGCGAGTGCCGAGGAGGAGAGGCCCTGGACATGCTGCAGGCGATGAACACCGGCCATGACGGCTCGTTGACCACGATCCATTCCAACTCTCCGCGCGACGCACTTGCCAGGTTGGAGACACTGGTGCTCATGGCGGGGTTCGACCTGCCGCTCAGGGCTATCAGGGAGCAGATTGCTTCGGCGA
This sequence comes from uncultured Victivallis sp., assembly GCA_964506605.1. Taxonomy (GTDB): domain Bacteria; phylum Verrucomicrobiota; class Lentisphaeria; order Victivallales; family GWF2-50-93; genus GWF2-50-93. The sequence continues at coordinate 4,785 of CAZDNQ010000258.1, forward strand.
TAACCATCATCGTCCAGGTCGACCGCAACAAGGACGGAACCCGCAAGGTGTCGAATATCAGCGAAATCACGAAGATGGAAGGCGATGTGATAACCATGCAGGACATTTTCATCTTCAAGCACGAAGGCTGGAGCCCGGACGGAAAGATCGTCGGGAAGCATGTCGGCTGCGGGAACATCCCGACATTCATGGAGGAAATCAGGCGCGCGAAGCTGGATATTGACATTTCGATATTCCAGGATGGCAGGGAGGGCTACAGATAATGGTGGAATATGGACAGGCACTTGCAAGTCTTTGCGCCGGGCTGGCGGTGATGTTCGCCACGATGGTGATTGTCGAGTTCATGTCCTATGTATCCTCGAGGTATAAGGAAAGATACATACGGGAGACATCGGTGGAACTCGACGATGTGCTCCTGCAGATGCCCGCCGGCAGGATATTTGATCTGACGCTTGCAATATGTGGACTTTCATCGTTCCTGGCCGTCGCCATCTTCGGGATATCCAGCACGAACTGGTCCTGGCCGAAGGCCGCGTTCATAGCCGTGCTCGCAGCGGTAGCCGCCTTTCCGGCACCGAGGTTCTACCTCAAATTTCTGAAGAAGCGGAGGATACAGAGATTCAATGAACAGCTCGAGGACGCACTCAACTCCATGAGCAGCGCGCTGAAAGCGGGATTCAGCATAAACCAGGCGATCGAAGTCATCGCATCCGAGAACAGGAATCCCATATCGGTCGAGTTCCGGCTGCTCCTCCAGGAAATAAGACTTGGCGTCCCCCTTGAGCAGGCCCTGGAGAACATGGTCCGCCGTCTCGAAAGCGACGACTTCGAGCTCGTTGCGACGGCAATCCTCACCGCGAGGCAGACCGGCGGGGAACTCACAGTGATTTTCGAAAGGCTCGCATCAATGATCCGTGAAAGGATGAGGATCAACGGCAAGCTGCGCGCCCTTACAGCGCAAGGAAGACTCCAGTCATATGTCGTAGGGGCGATGCCGTTCCTCCTGATGATCATAATGAACTATATCGCGCCCGACATGATGGGTTCGTTTTTCAATTCCATGATGGGGATATTCATGATCCTCGGCGCAGTCGGACTCGTGGTGGGCGGATTCCTGGTGATCAGGAAGATTACAAATATTGATATTTAAGATGATGCTTGATACTGGTGACTGGATACTTGAGACTGAGTATTGAATGATTAAAACATGAAACTTGAAACTCTCTGGTTCATATGGAAATGCCTTTCATGACATTGATAGCGTGCGTGAGCTCCGGAGTCGGAGTCTTCTGCCTGTCGCTGTTCGTGTTCAACCTTCTCGAGCAGCTTGAAATCGAGAAGCGCGAGACCTCCCGCCAGCTGCCCCTGCTCTTCAAGATGATGATGCCTTTCATCGGAAACGTGTCGCCAATCGCGAAATCCCCATTCTTCGATGCGGGAAAGAAGCAGGCCAGGGAACAGATCCTGATGGCGGGATATGATCAGCTCATCGACGAAAAACAGTTCGTCTCCGTACAAATCCTCCTCTTCATCTTCGGAGCGATATTCGCAATCCTGGCATGCGCCGCCAAGCAGCCACTGCTCGGCCTTGCGGTCGTGATCGTTGTGCTCATATATCCCAGGGCCTGGATTAAAGGCGTCGTCAAACGCCGCCATCTTGAAATCCAGAAGGCCCTGCCCAACGTACTGGATCTGCTCACCCTCTCAGTCGAGGCCGGAAAAGATTTCCTGACCTCGCTCAGGGACATTCTTGCCAGGAGGAAGAGGGATGCGCTCGGAGAGGAGCTCGAAAGGACTTTCCGCGAGATCCAGCTGGGCAAGCAGAGAAGGGTCGCGCTCAAGGAGCTTGCGATGCGCGTCCAGCAGCCGGACCTCTCGATGGTTCTAAATTCGATCATTCAGGCGGACGAACTCGGTGTCAGCATCGGGCAGATACTCAGGATACAGGGCGACCAGCTGAGGGGCAAGCGCTTCAACCGCGCCGAGAAGCTCGCCAATGAGGCGCCAGTGAAGATACTTTTCCCGCTGGTGCTTTTCATAATGCCGGCCGTGATAATCATACTTCTCGGCCCCGTAATACTGAAAAGCTTCAACATACTCTTCAAATGATACACAACCTGACCAGAAAAAAACTTATCGCTGGCAAACCCGTAGTCGCCCTTAC
>CAZDNQ010000259.1:0-6936 GCA_964506605.1 uncultured Victivallis sp.
GGAAAGCCTGATAATGCCAAGAAGAACCATATTGCCTTTCGGCCCGCAGCATCCGGTGCTGCCTGAGCCGATCCATCTGGACCTGGCCGTACGCGATGAAAAAGTCGTAGACGTCGTCCCGTCCCTAGGATTCATCCACCGCGGCCTTGAACTTCTTGTTGCAAAGAAGGATTTCATGGACATGGTGTTCGTTGCAGAGAGGATCTGCGGAATCTGCAGCTTCATCCACGGACTTGGCTACTGCCAGGGCGTCGAGGAGATAATGAATCTACCAGTAACGCCGCGTGCTAAATACCTGCGCGTGTTCTGGTCTGAGTTATCAAGGGTACACAGCCACATTCTCTGGCTCGGTCTCGCAGCCGACGCATTCGGTTTTGAAAGCCTTTTCATGCACAGCTGGAAGATCCGCGAGAGGATTCTTGACATATTCGAGGAGAGCACAGGCGGCCGTATAATATTCGGAGTCTGCAAGGTCGGCGGACTCAGGAAGGATATTCCCGACGATGTCCTCAAGCGCTTCAAGAATACACTCGACGAAATTGAAACGGAATTCAAGGTTCTGGCGAAGGTTTTCGAAGATGATTATTCCGTCAAGCACAGGAACTGCGGCGTAGGCGTCCTTACAGCAGACGATGCATACAAGCTCGGTGCCGTCGGCCCTATGCTCCGCGCCAGCGGCGTCTCACAGGATCTCAGGAAACTCGGATATGCCGCCTATGGCGATCTGAATTTCGAGCCTGTAGTAGAGAAGGACGGCGACTGCTATGCCAGGACAATGGTCCGCGTCCGCGAAGTCTATCAGTCATTCGACCTCATGAGACAGTGCCTCGCCAAGATGCCGGAAGGTCCGGTCGATATCAAGGTTACAGGTTTCCCGAAGGGCGAATTCTTCTCGCGCCTCGAACAGCCGCGCGGTGAAGTCGTCTATTATATGAAGGGCGACGGCACAAAGAACCTCCAGAGATATCGTGTAAGGACTCCGACATTCTCCAACGTTCCACCGCTTATAAAGGTACTCGGCGGCTGCGATCTCGCGGATGTCCCGGTAATCGTCCTCACAATTGATCCCTGCATAAGCTGTACAGAAAGGTGACCCATGGCTATTAATCCATTTGTCAAAATGACCGCGACAGTCCTGAAAAGCCTGTTCTCCTCTTCCGCATGCAAGATGTATCCAGTTGAGAAGCCTGTCTTCTTCGCGAACACCAAGGGGCATATCGCAATACAGACCGACAAGTGCACACTCTGCACGCTCTGCGCGAAGAAATGTCCGACCTACGCAATAGAGGTCGACAGGAATGCGAAGACCTGGAAGATTGAGCGCGCCAAGTGCATCATGTGCATGAACTGCATCTATGCATGCCCCAAGAAATGCCTGACCTGCGAGAACCAGTACAGCCCGCCTGTCACGGAAAAGGTCGCGGAAGTGTTCAACATCACACCGCCAGCCCCAACGACACCGCCTGCCGACTCCTGCAGCCAGAAAGAAAAAGCCGCCTGACCATTTCACTTTATGGCCATTGGCGTGTAGATTTCCTGCATAATGCCAAGCAAGCTTGTATTCTCATCTGAAATTCCATTCCGCTCATCGCGGAGAATCATCGCATTTGGTGCGGATTCCAAGAATACAGTCGCCTGCCTGGAAAAGAACATTATCCGCCTTTCCGCAAACCATGGGCCGATGTCAGATGCAGATGCCGTCACCGCATTCGAGAAGACCAGCGGTGACATCCTCAAATCCATGAAGCCGGAGCTCGCCGCCGTCGACCTCCATCCCGACTACTATTCCACTGTATTTGGCGAGAAGGTTGCCGGCAGACTAGGTATCCCTCTTGTCAGAATCCAACATCATCACGCACATGCCGCGGCTTGCATGGCTGAACACGGTCTTACAGAGTCACTCGCACTGGTATTTGACGGCACTGGCTATGGTACGGACGGCAACCTGTGGGGAGCTGAACTTCTCCATATTGGCCCCGATGGCTTCAAGCGGCTTGCGACTTTCGCAGCAGCCCCCCTGCCCGGCGGAGATATTTCCGTGCGAGAACCCGTCCGCCAGCTCTTTGGGAGAATATTCTCATCAGGCAGCCACGGCAAGCCGGATATCGACAGTTTCTGCAGAAGATATGGATTGAAATATGCCATCGCCGAAGTGTGGCTGAAACAGCTTGAAAAAAACATCAACTGCCCGAAGTCCCATTCAGCGGGAAGGCTTTTTGATTCGGTATCCGCCTTGCTCGGTCTCGCACCCAGACTTGCGCAGGAAGCCGAAGCCGCCATAAACCTGCAGAAGGCCGCGGAAGCCTCCAAGGACAAGCCGGACACCTCCCTCATGCCTTTTGAAACTTCCGAGAAGGAAGGACTTTTCCTGATTGACTGGTCTCCGCTTTTCTCCGATACCGCTATAAATTTATCGAACAGAGATTTACTGGCTCTCTCATTCCATCATTCTCTGGCGGACGCCGCGGTGAGGATGCTGGCGTTCGGTTCTGCGAAATTCGCAACGAGGAACATTGTACTAAGCGGCGGGGTTTTCATGAACAAGCTGCTTCTCGGACTCATTGAGACAAGGCTTGTGAAGTCAAAGCTGAAGGTCTTCACTCATGGCAAGGTGCCGGTAAATGACTGCGGTATCGCCGTAGGCCAGGCCGCGGTCGCCGCGCTTGAATAACCGAATTGCGAATGGCGAGCAAGTGAATATCGAATTAAGAGGCAAATGAGAAGACAGAGGTGCTTTTGTTGATCAAACACCCTTCACGAGCTGAAGCAGACAATAATGCCTGATTTACTCAGTCAGCTTCACAAGATAGTCAATCCATGCATCCATCCCCTCTCCTGTCCTGGCGCTGAGCTCGAAGATGAAGACGCCTGGATTCATCTGACGGATGTATTTCCGCATCTTCTTCACGTCGCAGTCGACGTATGGCTGGAGATCGGTCTTGGTGATGACCACCAGCTTGGCCGTGGAGAAGATGACAGGATACTTGACCGGCTTGTCCTCGCCTTCTGGAATTGAAAGCAGGGCAATCTTGAAGTCCTCGCCGAGATCGAATGCGGCGGGGCATACCAGGTTGCCGACATTCTCCAGGAAAAGAATCTTTGTCTTTTTATCAATGACCGTGGAAAGCACCCTGGCTACCTGCTCCGCGTTCAGGTGGCAGGAGCTCTTCGTCTGGATCTGATGCACCTTCGCACCCTTGCCTTCAAGGCGTCTGGCGTCATTGTCGCTCTGGACATCGCCGACTATGACCGCGCATGGCACCTTGCCTTTCAGCCTGTCGAGGGTCTTCTCCAGCAGCATAGTCTTTCCCGAGCCGGGCGACGAGATTATATTTACTGCGACAATACCCTGTCTGCTGAACAGCTCCCTGTTCCTTTCAGCGGCAAGATCATTCTTCTCCAGAACCTTCTTTTCAAGTTCAACCACCCTGCGTTCACCTGAGCCCCCATGTGTGTGGGCGTCACCACCTGCAGCATGCGCGTGACTGAGGGCGCCATGATGATGATGCAGTTTCCTGTCGCCTGCATGATGGGCATGGATGGTTCCGTCCTCATGCATATGGTGCCCTGCCGGCATATTATGCTCATGCTCCTCATCGCCGTGGACATGGGAATGCTGTTTCCCGCCGTGGTGATGGTGCGAGACCGATGAGCCCTTGTGATTGCGGTGCATGGTTCCATCCTCATGGGCATGGTATCCCGCAGGCACTCTCTTTTTCTTCAAATCTATTTTCACATTTCCGCATCCGCAGGACTGGCACATGCTTACCTCCTAATTTCCAAGTTCCAATTACCAAATCTAAAACAAATTCCAAACTGAAAAAAGACCAATCTTCATGTGTTGTTTGAAATTTGAACTTTACATGTTGTCTGGACTTTGGAGCCTGGAATCTATTACTCAAGCTCCATCGACTTTATCGTGAATTCCCTGCCCGAGACAACATCAACATTCAATGAACCGCATTTGCCGCATTTTGCAAGCGGTAGGTCATACTCGGTTTCCCTACTGCAGTCCTTGCACCTGACCTTCATCCCTGTGACGATCACCACTAGTCTGGCGTGTTCTGCGGGAGTCCCTTCAGCTGCGATCGGGAAGGCAAATTCAAACGCCTCCTTCTCCACGCCCGAAAATCTGCCCATGGAAACAGTTATGGTATGGAGGACTGAAGCGCCCTCGTTACCCATAATGATGTTTATCTGCTCGACAAGCGATGTTGCAAGTGAAAGTTCGTGCATAATCAGCATATCCTCGGAAGCAGTTCACCGCGGGGCAGGTCTATCATCCTCATTCCTCCGCTTCCCGTCTTCATCACAACCTTTCCGGAATTCCCGGTCACAGTTCCAATGATGCAGGCATCCCTGCCCTCTGGCAGCTTCTTCCAGGCGGACACGATCTTGTCAGCCGCCTTTTCAGAACAGATCATCAGCACCCTGCCCTCGGATGGCGAGTGGAGGAGATCAAGTCCCAGCATTTCGGAAACGGCCTTCGCCCCGGTTGAGAATGGGATCTTAGCCTCGTCAAGCATGATGCCGAACTTCTTGCCGCCGACAATTTCATTGAGTACGGCCGCTGTTCCTCCGCGTGTCGGGTCGCGCATGAACTTGACTTCCTTCCCGAAGCGGTGCGCTGCAGCGACAAGCCGCTGAACAGTCCCCATATCGCTGCCGGGACCATTTTTGATTTTCATCCCCTCCCTGACGCAGAGGATGGCGGTGCCATGATCTCCGAGGTTCCCGCTGGCGACGACCTTGTCGCCGTCCTTTATCCTGTCCTTGCCAAGCATGAATTTTTCAAGCGGCCTGCCGATTCCGCTGGTATTTATATATATTCTGTCGCACTGTCCTCTCGGTACGACCTTGGTGTCGCCTGTCACGACCCGCACTCCGCATTCGCCTGCAGATTTCTTGACGGAATCTAGGATTCTGGACAGCAGTGACAACTCAAGCCCCTCCTCCAGGATCAGCCCCATGGAGATGAAAAGAGGTTTTCCACCGGCAACGGAAATGTCGTTGACAGTGCCATATATGCAGATGTTCCCGATATTGCCGCCCGGAAACTCGACCGGCTGTATCACGAAACTGTCGGTGGAATATATGATCCTGTTTGCCTTGCCGTAAGGAAGAGTTGCCGCATCAGGAAGATCCCTGAGAGGACCTTTTCCGAAACGTGGAAGAATCTCCTTGCTTATCAGTTCGGCTGAAAACCTGCCTCCGCCTCCGTGAGCTATCTGTATCCTGTCTTCCATGGGCGCTCCCGTCATTTCATTGTCTTAAATTGCGATTCTCATCATACTTGCGGCTGAAATCCATCACGGGATTGCCGCCGTCGGGCTTCCTCAAATCCTCCTTCAGGAACTGTATGAATCCGGAAAGCCTTTCGCGAAGCTCCGGATCAATCACGTGTTCGACCTTGCATGCGATGGAGTTCGCCTTATCAGGAGCGCATCCTAGTATCTCATGGAAAAAAGCGGCGAGCACCTCGTGTCGCCCATGGAGTTCTCGGGCTATCTCCTCCCCGGCTTGAGTCAGGGTTATCGTGCTGCGGACGGTATAATTGACCAGCCCCATTGACGCCAAGGTCTGCATTGCCTCCGTGACGGAAGCCATCTTTATGCGGAGCTTCTGGGCGATCGCCTTGACGTGGGCGTGTTCATGTGCGAGACAGAGCGAATAAATCGTCTCGATGTAGTTCTGCTGGTTTAGCGTTAGACTTGTAGTTTTTTCACCCATTAAATCCCCGACATGTTGAGATGTAAAACACCGACAGGAAAAACGGCACAGCTGAAATCGTGAACTCCAGCATTTTTCCAATTACCAGTATCAAGTTTCCAGTTACGAGCTACTCCCCTCTCGCCTTATTCTTCTCAGCCTCGCATTTCTCCTGGAGCGATGCGATTTCAGAGGCAGTCTGCTTCCTAATCTTGGAGAGCTCTTCATCGTCCTTCGCCTTCTTCACCCTGTCCTCGGAGGAAAGCTGGACCTGTACGATCTTAGACTTATACTTTGATTCAATCTCGGCAATAGCCTTCTTCTGTTCGTCGGTCAGCTTCTTAACCGGACCGCCAAGCCTCTCCATCGCAAGTTCAAACGAGCTCTTCATATGAATTCATCTCCGGATAAATTATATACAATATGTGTCAAGAGACATCCTGAAATACCGCAGGCCCCCATTCATGCAGACGGGACAAGCGCCGTCTAATCCAGAAGATAGAACATCAAGGCGTTTAAAACAAGTCCATGCTTGATTTTTCCGTCCCGGACAAGCCGTCTGATCTTTGCCAACGGCATAAGGCATGTCTCTATGTCCTCGCAGTCCTCCATTGCCGGTTCTGAAGACTTGCTGGCGTTCTGGACAAGTATCGTGTAGCAGATATTGTCCTGGAGCGCGGGATTTGGACAAACCTCACCGATGATCCTTGCGTTTTTTCCGGAATATCCGGTCTCCTCCATCAGTTCACGCAGTCCTGCATGGACGGGGTCAGGGTCGGTCGGATCAATCAGTCCACCGGGTATCTCAAGTTCCAATTTCCTGCTGCCGTGCCTGAACTGGCGTATCATCACGATCTCGTCTTCCGGAGTGACGGCGACAACATTAACCCAGTTCCCGAACTTGAACTTGTAGAAGTTGCCCTTTCTGCCGGTCCTAGGGCATTCCGAACTGTCGACATGCACCTTGAAGATGGGAGTGTCCAGCAGTTCCTTCGAGGAATGGATTTTCCAAGGCTTGCTCATTTCTTCTTCATTGCATTGACTACAGGCATCAGCCCAGACATGAATTCGGCGAACTTGCCGGACGGTATCTGCTGCGCGGCATCACTGGTGGCATTCACCGGGTCGGGATGGGTCTCGACGATTATCCCGTCAGCGCCGACGGCCACTGCAGCCCTGGCAAGCGGGAGGACCAGATCGACCTTCCCTGCGGCGTGGCTGGGATCC
>CAZDNQ010000260.1:0-6933 GCA_964506605.1 uncultured Victivallis sp.
CCTCGGCATCCATCTCGTCAGGAAAATGGTCAAGGACATGTCATACGTCCGCCGTGGCGGCCGGAACCGCCTGTGTCTGAGGATTGGGAAGCTGACTGATTAATTTTTCCTCAGCGTCAGCAGGGTCACATCATCCTTGAGGTCGCCGGAGCTGTATGCGGTGACCGCCTCTGAAATTTCCGCATCGATCTTCCCGACATTTTCAGAATGTATCCCGGAGAGGAGCCTTGTGAATCTCTCATCGCCGTAAAGTTCTCCGCCGCCGACATATGCCTCTGTGACCCCGTCGGTGTAGCATATCAGCGTGTCTCCGGTCTGGAGGCGGGTTGTCATCTCGGTGTAGCTGGCGTCCGGGAATACCGCCGCAAGCGGTCCTGTCGTTCCAAGTTCCTCCATCTTCCCGTCCCTTCTGAAGAGATACGGTGGGTTGTGCCCGGCATTGACGTAGCAGAGATCTCCGGTCCTGAACTTGTAGTGGCCGTAGAATATTGTCACGAACATGAGCCTGTCATTGTCTTCCGCGAGCAGATCGCTGACACGTTTGATTATGGCCGACGGCTCCTTCAGGGAAGAAGAGACATCCCTGAGCATGGTCCTTGCGACGGCCATGAACATTGCGGCGGGAACGCCTTTCCCAGATACGTCCGCGATTACAAACGCCATCGTGCTGTCATCCATCATGAAGAAATCAAAAAAGTCACCGGCCATGAATTTCGCCGGCAGGTTGAGCGCGTGCAGGTCGAACTCCTTCCTTCCGGGGAACGGCGGGAACTTGCGCGGCAGGAGAGATAGCTGGATCTCACGGGCGACGTTCAGTTCCGCCTCGACGGACTTCCTGGCCGTCTCCTCCTTGATTCTAGAATCGATGTTCCTCTTCAGATCTTCCAGCATCTTGTTGTACGCCCTGGCCAGGACTCCTATCTCGTCAGTGTTCCTGAGCCCTGTGACCTTCGCGTCCAGATCCCCCCTGCCAAGCCTGTCAACCGCATCGGCAAGCATGCCGACCGGCCTGACGATACGGGATGACATCATGAAGATTATGGCTGCGATTATACCGAGCCCTATCAGGAAGAATACCAGGCTCCTCCTTATGTGGGCATAGGTCGGTCCCATGACAGTGTCCTCAAGGATAACCGCGGCGAAGGACCATTCCGAGGACCGGATGGGGGCGAATACGATCCATTTAGTCCTTCCGTTGCTGAAGTCTTTGAACTTCATGAATCCGCTTTCACCGGCGGTCATCTTCCTTCCCACGTCCGCGAGATCCGGGCTGTTGTACTTCCTCGCAAGTGAGAATATGGTTTCATTCATGATGTACGATCTTTCGGGATGGGAGATTATTCCGCCGGTCCTGCTTACGATAGCGCAATATCCGCCCACTATGCTGACCTCGTCGACCTTGCTGTCGAACTTCTCCAGCGAGATGTCGGCGGTCAGTACGCCTATGAACGAGCCGTCCCTGAAAATTGGAACGCTGTATGTGCACATGAGGACCTTCCCGTAGACGGAGTCGAAATAGGGGTCTGTCCAGACGGCGATACCTTTCTCCTTGGGCAGCGAGAACCACTGGTCTGAGGTGTAGTCGTAGCTGGCAAGGCCTGAATCGACGAACTTGAGCTTCCCTGTGCCGTCTTCACGGCAGAAATACGGGGAGAAGAATTTCCTGTCCTTGAGCACGGCCCCCGGTTCATATGCGATGGCCATCCCGTAGATGTCGCTGTTGCTCGTAATGCACTTGCGCAGGAATTCGATGTTCTCCTCCGTGGTGTCCGGATGGTAATATCTGAGGATTTCGACGGACGTGCGGCAGGTCTGGGCTATGGATGAGAGCTGCACGTTGATTTCCTCGGCCTCGCTCTCCGTGACACCTTTCAGGTAGGTCTGCATGGATGTGAGGGCCTCATCCCTCCTGATCCTGGATTCCAGAAACAGCACTAGAAGATAGATGACGGCTATAGGTACGCATATGCCTATGAAAAGCTTGCTCCGGATGGATAATTTCATTGGATTGTCTTCTTATGCCATTGTTGGAACCATGGAAACCTCAGAAATTAGCATGTGGGGCGCAAAAGTAAATACGGGCTTCCATATGGGCAGTCCTTCCCCCTATCCGGCAACTGGCTCGCCTTGAACCGGAGGCTCCTCTTCCTCCTTGCCGTCCTTTGCGAGGAAAGGCTCCTCGTGCGAGAAATATTCCGTACAGTATTTCTCGAAGCATTCCGGACAGAACCCATGCGAGAACTTCACCGACGAGCGCTTCTGGATGTATTTTTCAACGCTTGACCAGTATCCCTTGTCGTCCCTGACCTTCTTGCAGCTCGCGCATATCGGGAGCAGTCCGCTCAGGGTCTGTACATCCGCCAAGGCCTTCTGCAGCTCCTTGATCAGGCGCTTCATCTCGGTTTCCGACCTGACCTGCTCGGAAATATTCTCGATCGCTGACACCATCCCCTCGAACTTCTTGTCAGTGTCCAGGAGGGGGGCGGCGTTTATTGAAAGGAATTTCCTGTCACCATCCTGCCGTATGACCGTGACCCTGAAGTTCATGACCAGCTTCCCGGTTCCCTTGACAACATTGAAAGGCATGTTGCCATCGGGGATTGGCGCGCCTTCGAAATCTGTCATGTGCCATTCCTTCGAATTGAAGGCGAGGTGGGTGATCTTCTCCTTTGTAAGTCCGAACATGGAGATGGCGGAATTGTTCGCATAGATTATCAGGCCGTCCCTGTCCATGACGGTTATCCCGACAGGACTTGTCTCGGTTATCCTGTTCAGCAGGTTCTTCTCCTGCCAGAGGGCCCTTTCAGCCTCCTTGCGGCTGGTTATGTCACGGTCGATGCCGCGGAATCCGACAATTTCTCCTGTGCTGTCATAGACAGGGACTCCGCTTGTCTCAAGTATGATTTCTGAGCCGTTCCTGTGTATGTTCCTGTTCTCAAAGCTGAAGAAGGGCCTTGGATCCTTAATGAGGGCGGAGGCGAAGGCCTTCAGCTTCGGTATCTCGTCCTTGGGAGTGAAATCATATATTGTCTTTCCAAGCACCTCGTCGACCCTGTATCCGAGAATCTTCTCTATGACAGGATTTGAATACGTATACTGCAGCCTGCAGTTTATCTCCCAGATCCAGTCGCTTGTATTCTCGGTGAGGTCGCGGAACCTCCTCTCGCTCTCCATCAGTTTCTCCTGGAACTGCTCGCGTTCGGTATCGTATTTGCGGAGCAGCCTTGAGACGGACACCCATGAAAGCATCAGGAAGGGTATTGAAATGATTGCGAAGATCAATGTGATGTATGACTCCCTGTGGTAATCCTCGCATTTCTCCTTGACGAACGAACTTATCATCGTGGAGACCTGGCCTGTACCTGCGCGGAATATCTTCCTGTTCGCCTCGTACTCGTCGCTCGTGAGCAGGCGATATGCGTCTTCGGGCTGCCCGTTGCGTATCAGCCTGAAGGCGCGGTTGCCCAGCTCGCGCAGCCTGCGGTTCGACTCATCGACCTTTGGGAAGGATTTGCCTATGGCGAACTCCTCCTCAAGCATCATCGCCTCGGTTATCGCATCGTTAAGCTCGATTTCGTAGTTCAGGTAGGCCTTCTCCCATTTCAGATCCCCGGTGTCCGCCGCCATCTTCGCGGCCATGGCGAGCATGTCGTCGAGGCTTGATATGTTCTTGGCAAGTTCGCTCAGACGGAAATATTTCCCGTTGTCCTGGAAGTCCATGTAGGTCCCCCAGACATAGAAAAGAAGGTATATGAAAAGCGTGAAGGTCAGCACGAATACAAGCACGAGGGAATATATCGGAAAAGAAGAGACTATCCTGGAATTTGAAGCTTCGACGCGCATAATCAATTACCCCCCCGGATAATTATGCTGGGATGCATCCCCTATGACTATTGCATCCACCAAGGTTCAATATAGCAAAAAAGCATGCTTTTGTCAATGGCTGCTTCGCCGTCCGAACGGCCTTGAACGGTAAAAATATGAAAATAAGCTGTAAAATCTCATCCGGCAAAGGGTTACGGAATTAAACAGTCTGGCGGATGTCCCGTAACCCATCATTAATCAATTTACCACATCTTGGAACTTTTCCAATCCGGTTATCTATTACTCCTGCGAGATATTCCAGAATACCTGGGAAATCCATGGATTCGGTATTCGAATTCCTAGAGATTTCCCTTTTACAGGCTGAACAATGATATACGTGACCGACAATATACGCATTCCTGAAAACGAGATCGAGGAGAAATTCGTCAGGTCTTCCGGTCCCGGAGGCCAGAACGTCAACAAGGTTTCCACCGCCGTCCAGATACGGTTCAACATCAGGACTTCACCCTCCGTACCGGAATTCGTGAAAGGCAGGATGTTCAAGCTCTACGGGAGCAGGATAAGCAACGAGGGGTTCCTGACAGTGTCTTCCGATATTCACAGGACCCAGCTTCAGAACAGGGAGGAGGCCCTGGAAAGGCTCATCGGGCTTTTCAGGATTGCGGCGGTGAAGCCGAAGGTGCGCAGGAAGACGAAGGCGACATACTCCTCCGGCAGGAGGAGGCTTGATTCAAAACGCAGGAATTCGGACATCAAGAGAGGCAGGCGGTTCTCCGCAGACTCTGAATGAAGAGACATATCCCCATAGTTTTTCTCCTGTTCCTCCAACTGCTTCCATCTTCCCGGGCGGAGGAGATATCAGTGATGTCCTACAACCTATGCAACTACTTCACAGCCTCTGAATCGGAGAAGCCTAAGTCGGAAGATTCAAAAAAGGCCCTTATGGGCATGATAAGGGCTGCAGATCCGGACATACTGTTCGTAGTGGAGCTCGGAGGAGGGAAGTCCCTGGGGGATCTTCTGGAGAACATGAAGGCCGCCGGCTGCCGGAATTATGTGTTTGCGGACGAGATGGCCGGCGACGACGACAGCAGGCATATAGGCCTGCTATCGAAGTTCAAGCCTGTCCTGCTGGAGAAGAAGGACAATCTCTTCTACAGGCTGAAGCCCAAGGACAAGCAGGACGGATATCCGGAAAAGGTCTTTGTGCAGAGGGGGTTCCTGCACGCCGTGTTCGGATTTGAAAACGGCTACCGGCTCCACCTCGTGGGCGCGCATCTGAAGTCGCGGCTTCCTCACCCCCGGTATATCCAGACGGACATGCGCCGCTACGAGGCCCGTCTCCTGAGATATCTTGTCAACCAGATCCGGGAAAAGGAGCCCGGCGCCAATGTCCTGGTAGTCGGCGATTTCAACGATGTATATGATTCAGATCCGCTCAGGACCCTGCGCGCAGGCGATAGGCCGTCCGCGGAAAGGCTCTTCGATCTGAGACCACTTGACAGTTCCGGGCTTCCCTGGACACACTGGTGGAACGCCAACGACGCCTATGGACGCATCGACTACGCCCTGGCATCGGAATCCCTTCTCCCTGAAATAGATTTTGAACGCACGAAAATCATACATCTGCAGGATTACTGGATGCATGCCTCCGATCACAGACCGGTTTTTGTGACCATTAAGACACAGGACTCATCGCCATTGGACAGGGAGGCCTTGGACAGGCTTTTTACTGGAAGTGTGCACAAGGATGCCTCTGAGCTGGAAAAGGAGTCATCCGCAGCAACTGTTCCCGGGAAATCTCCAGTGCCTGCTGATCGCATTGTCGTCTGTTTCATGGATCTAGGCATATCACCCCCCTCGGATCCCGGGGAAATCAGGTCGGCAATAGTGAAGGATCTGATCGGATCAAATGCCGGGATAATCGTGCTTTCCGGAGTGAGGGATGCGGCTTCCGCCGAAGCCATAGGGAAAATGCTGCCGGAATATGGGTTCCTGGGCAAGGTGGAAGGAGCGGACAGGGAATCGGTGCTGGCGGTGTTCTCGAAGACAAAGCCCGAGAAATTTGAGGCGCTGACGGACATGAAATACAAGATCGAAGACAAGGAGATGCCGGTATCGAAGGGATTCGCGCACTGCGTCTTCAGGATAGGAGACTACTCCTTCCATCTTGTTGCGGCGGATCTCAAGGACAGGACCCTGCATCCGGATTTCAACCAGACAGACATGCGGCGCTATGAGGCGCGTCAGCTCAGATATCTGGTGAACGACATTGCGAAGGCTGAGCCGTCTGCGAACATCCTGGTGGTGGGGAACCTGAACGACACCTGCGGAATGTCCCCCCTGAAGGAACTGTACAACAGGCGCAGCGGGATTGAGAAGAGGCTGTTTGATATCAGGCCCCTGGACCGCATGAAAACCACCTGGACAAGCTGGGACAGGGGGTCAGATGAATTCGAAAGGATCGACTATGCTCTTGCGAACTTCGCAATGGTTTCCGAGATAGATCGCGCAGGAACGGCGATAATACCTTCGGAAAGCTGGAGGAAGTTCCCCCTCCACAGGCCTCTTGTTGTCGCTGTTTCATGCAGGGATGCTGGAAAACCGTCAAAGGAGGAGCTCGACAGGATCTATCCCTATAGCATCTATTCCGGCGAGGCCGCGCACTTCGAGGAGGACAAGGAGATAGGGGACAGGCCAGAAAGGAAGGGAGCCGCCTTTTCAGACGATGAATGAAAAAAATGGCATATTTTACTAAAAGGGGTTGTTTTTTCTTGCCCCCATTGTATAGTCCAAGTTGATTGTCAGTATTTATACTGCATCAGGAATTTGGTGTCTGCCGGAAAAAGGTACCTCGAGAAATGTCAAAGCGCCATGGACAGATTATCGAAAAAAAGAAATATGGCGGCGAAGGAAGAAGAAAATGAATCTGTATGTTGGCAATCTTGCCTACGAGGTGACCGACGACGAACTGAAGACGGCGTTCCAGGTGCATGGAGAAATCCAGTCTGCACGCGTAATCATGGACCGTGAAACCGGTCGTTCAAAGGGTTTCGGCTTTGTTGAAATGCCGAACAGCGAACAGGCCCAGGCTGCAATCACTGCTCT
>CAZDNQ010000261.1:0-6917 GCA_964506605.1 uncultured Victivallis sp.
CAGGACAGGCCTGCCGTCGAGCTTCGCGAAGCCTCCGACTATGGCAGGATCCTCCGAGTAGCGCCTGTCGCCATGGCATTCAAGGAAATCGGTGAATATCCTGCCGAGATAGTCGAGCATGTACGGCCGGTCGGGATGGCGGGCAAGCTGGACCCGCTGCCAGGGCGTGAGGCTGTCGTAGATGGTCCTCTTGGTCTCCTCGATCTTCTTCCTCAGCTGATCCATTTCCTTGTTGACATCGAGGCTGTGCGAGGTGCCAAGCTTCTCAAATTCCGCCACCTTGTTTTCAAGCTCGGCAATCGGCTTCTCGAATTCCAGTACTGTATTCGCCATATTTCAATCCTCGATAATGACTGTTGTTTTCTGCGGGACCACCATGTAAAGCTCGCCTATGTCGTCATTTGAAAGCCTGACATACCCGCTTGCGTTCTCCCTGCCTATCTCCTCCGGAGCCGGCGAACCATGTATTCCAAGCCCCTTGGCGGCCGAAGCCGCATCGGACGCCTTCAGCGAAATCCATCTGCTGCCGAGAATATTCTCCGGACTTCCGGCCGGCACCTGTCTGCCGTCCTTGCTCCAGGCAGGATCCTTCTTCTTCACATCTATCTCATACTCGCCGGCAGGAACCTTGTCCTGCCTGCCAAGGCCGATATTGTATGCCTTGAATAAATTTTCACCGTCATAAAGATAAAGTTTAAATCTCTTTTTGCTAATCTCAACCCGCCAATTTCCTTTAAAAACCTTCAAAGTCCTGCCGGGATGAATGACCGGGCTCGACGTACTGAACCCATTTATCCTCATGAGCATATCGACGGTGGTGCCGGCATCCAGGGCTATCTTCAGGAGGCTGTCGCCCTTCTCTATGGTATAGCTTTCCTTCTCCGGTCCGGGCACATCCGATGAGATTACAAGAGAACTCACCTTGTTTATCACGGCGGCGGCCCTGCCCCATGCAGGGTCATCCCGGTCGATTCCAGAAGCCAGGGCCTTCAGCGCGGATTCCTTAGCTTCGGCAGGCCTGCCGTATTTCAGATGCTCCTCGGCCTTGGCGCAGCTGTCGCAGACAGCCTTGTATTCGGCAGGAGACATCGCGGACGCCTTCCTGTAGGATTTCTTCGGCATCGGCAAAGGCTTGGGGACAGGCTGGCCGGGCTTGCCATCAATGTCGGGCGGTTTCGCCACAGTATCCTTCTTCACCACCGCAGAGGATCCCTTGTTCAAACTGACGAAGATGCAGATAAACGCGACCATGACCGCTGAAACGATGACAAGGATGATCCAGAACGACGGTCCGGTCCCGCCTTCATCTTCATTTCCGAAAATCTTCTTGTTATTAGCCATTGATGCCCCTGCATGCAAATTTCGACTGGAACTTAAAAGGCCCAATTAAATTGACGGGATAACTGGATTGGCCGGATGAATTGAATTCATAAATATCATGAAAATCCTGTAATCCCGTCTAATTTCCCCTGATGTTCAGTTCTTCATCAGGACTTCAATATCGCCGCTTTCCTGTGGAAGGATGTTGGTGCTGATCTGCCTGCCGTTGAAGCTGATCCTGCGGACGTCGCTGCCGGCTCCAGTGTAGCTGAGGTTGTATGTGAAGCCGCGGTACTTGTAGTTCTGGATCTTGAGGCCTGCAAACTTCCTCGGGAGATGCGGCGTCACACGGAGTCCGTCGTTCGTCGGGACGAGTCCGGCGCCTTCCCGGTAGACCATCATGAGCCATTCGCCTGCAGGCCAGTTGAGAATCTCGTGGACGTAGCGGTTCGGATCCGAAGGCGAGTGCGAACGCGAGAGCCTCTCACTCCATCCCGAGCCGTTGAACTCCTTCTTGCCCCACTCGATAATCTGCGAGACCCGCAGGTATTCGTTCTGGAGCATGTAGGCGCGCGCCATCATGAACGAGGCGAGGAACCATGGTCCGGCGACCTCCCTGTCGCAGTCGCTGGTGACATTATATCTTTCAAGACCGCCGAAGTCCCAGGCCTGGTTCCACAGCTTCCATATCTCATTGCCGGAGGCGACAGCCTCCTTGGTGTCGGGAGGGATCAGGCCCCAGAGCCAGCAGGCGCTTGTCTGCGTGTCCGGATTCAGCAGGCCGTGCCCCTTCATCATGTCATCAGGCTTTGCGAATTCATTGTTGTACGGGTGTATGCCCATCGAAAGGTATCTTTCCACCGGCACTGCATCCTGGACGCTGAAGTCCTGGAATAGCCTCTTGATGAAATGCCCCTCGCGCTTGAACCTGAAATCGAAGAGGCATTTGAAGAGGAGGTCGCGTTTCTCCCTTAGGATGTCGAAATCGTCGTGCCATCTGAAATGATCCGCCAGCTGCAGGTAGCAGTCGACTCCGAAGACGGCCCAGCAGTTCTGCGAAAAGGAATAACCCGGCCCGAGGTATGTGCGCTCCCAGTACCCTTCGACGCCGGAAAGGAGGATGCCGTTGTTCAGGCTGGCGAAAGGCTTCCACACGTATTCGCGCAGCTTTTCCGCGAATTTCGCAACGAAGGCGTCGTTGCCGGAATGGCACCAGTACTGGTAGATGCCCCAGATCATCATGCCGTATTCCTCGAGCTGCCCTTCCTTCGGCGGGACGTTGTTGAAGAGATATTCAAGGAGCTTCTCGGTCGCCGCCCAGTCGGCATACGCCCAGCCCGCCGCTGACATTACACCGTCGCGGATCCAGGCGCCGCCGTATGCGTTGTGCGTGCCTGCGGGAAACCTCCCGTCCTCCCTTATCACAGCAGAGAAGATGGCGGGAACTGTATTTGTGATCGCTGCAAGCTCGGCGTCCTGCATGGAGACGACAGGGCACGGATTCCTCTGCGGGAATTTTGCCGGAGGGTTTCCGAAGAACGGAAGCGCCTGCCTGAACGTGGATTTGTCGCGGTCGCATTTCAGCGAATAGTTCCTGCCGGCTGAATTCTTGAAGAACAGGAGCTGGTCGCCCTCGTTGACCCAGAGCTCCCATGAAAGCGGGCCTTTTCCGGGAAGTTCGAGATTGATCTTGATGTGCCTGCCCGGGAAGACGCTCTCCGTGGACTTTATGTAATCAGGATCTCCGGCGATAGGAAGATCGAGATCCTTCAGTGCGAGGTTCCTGGTGTCCTCGGTGTTGCCTGGGTTGGGCAGATAGGTGGTTATATGAGGAGTCCTGTAATCCTTCCTGAAACTTATAACGCATCTGAACTTCCCGTTGCCAAGCACAAAATGTCTGCAGAGCGGCATTGGAAATCACCTTGTTTTCAAATAAAAAATTGCGATAAAATAACTCCTCGCGGCTGAATTCATATTGAATTTGCGATTTTTTTAAAGAAAAGTGGTTGGAAAATCCACTTGACCGCCTATATTACAGGCTCTTAGACATATTATCAGTTCTCATCCGCGACAAGTCCGGTCCGAAAAAGACCATGAAAACCTGAAGCGGGCGTCCACTGGGAATATGTAAAAGTCAATAAGTTAATGGAGAAACGTAAGATGAAGGTCCTCTATGTAGGAAATCTTCCCTTCACGGCAACTGAAGAGGAAGTCCGCGCACTGTATGAGCAGTTCGGAACAGTCAACTCGGTCAAGTTAATCAATGACAAGGAGACCGGCAGATCACGCGGATTCGGCTTTGTCGAGATGGACGACGATGCAGCCCTCAAGGCCATCGAAGGCACAAACGGCAAGGACATGGGCGGACGCAACCTCAGAGTCAACGAAGCCCGCGAAAAGCGCGAAGGCGGCGGCGGCGGCGGACGTGGCTTTGGCGGTGGCAGGGACAGATAATCCCGGCTGACCTGATGCTAATTACAAGCCTGCCCTAACCGGCAGGCTTTTTTTATCTCCATACGTAAACAGGCCAGGAGGAAACCATGGATCTTTCTAAATTATCATCCCGGAAACTCAAGCAGCTTACAGGTTCGATCAGCCAGCTCGCAGGCATACGGCACTCCGTGCTGTCCGACGGCAAGGGGCGCGGCACCAGGATCGCGGACGTTTATACCGGAAGCGGGCTCGCATTTACCCTAGTCCCCGACCGCGGCATGGACATCCAGCAGGCAAGCTACAAGGGGATCAACCTCGCATTCATCACCCCGACAGGCTGTTCGCATCCTTCGCTCTACGATCCCTCGCCGATGGGATGGCTCAGGAACTGGGGCGGCGGACTCGTCACCGGCTGCGGGATGATCGGCGCCGGAGCTCCAGATCCTGTGGAGAAACTTTCATTGCACGGGCTCCTGTCAGACACACCTGCTGAAAATATTGTCTGCCGCCAGGAATGGACAGATGGGAAATATCTGCTTTCAGTCTCAGGCGAAGTCCGTGAATCCAGGATGTTCGGCGAGAACCTCCTTCTGAAAAGGGCCATATCGACATCTCTCGGATCAAATTCTTTTGAAATCACCGACTCAGTCAGGAACGACGGCTTCAAGGATTCCCCTCTGATGCTGCTCTACCATATCAACATCGGATTCCCGATGCTGTCTGAAGACGCTGTGATAAAGGCTAAAAAGCACCAGGTGGCTCCGCGCGACGCGGAAGCCGCAAAAGGCGTCCGCGAATGGAACAAGTTCGATGCGCCTGTCAAAGGCTACAAGGAGCAGTGCTTCTACCATGACATCCCCGCCGACAGGGACGGGTTCGCCAGGTGCACTCTTTCAAATCCGAAGGTCGGACTTGACTTCGAGGTCGCCTACAGGAAGAAGGAACTGCCGTTCTTCACCGAATGGAAGATGACCGGCGAAGGCGAGTATGTCGTCGGCTTCGAGCCTGCAAACTGCCATGTCGAAGGACAGACCGCCGAGAGGAACAAGTTCAAGTCGCTGAAGATCATGAAGCCCGGCGAAACCTGCGAGTTCAAGGTCAGGATAACTGTCATACAAAAGTCTTGAACATCGAAAGTCCAACTTCGAATGTAAAATAATATAACACAGGCATCCTGCCTGTGATTGTATTTGCCGGCTCTCCGACATAAGGACAAAAAAAAACGCGGGGCTGAATTCAGCCCCGCGTCTATGCATCAGATAATTATCAGTCGAGCTTGTCGACCTTGTTGCCGGCGGCCTTCCAGCCTTCAATGCCTTCAGGATATTCCATGATGTTGGTATAACCCAGCTTCTTCAGGTATACGGCAAGCTGTCCGCTCGCGGGGCACTTGGTGTTGGCGCAGTAGACGACAACAGCGGCGTTCTTTCCGGTAATCGCCTTTGCCACGTCGTCGGGCAGGCTTTCAGCGCTGAGGGCTGTTGCGCCAGGAATCCTCTCGCCGTTGTCATACTTTGCAGACCTCGCATCGAAAATAAGAGCGCTCTTCTTCTCGACAATGGTCTTGAGTTCGTCAGTGCCGATGACTTTTATTCCTTCCTTGTCCACTGCGGCTCCACCACCGCCGACACTGCACATCTTGCAGTTGCAGGCCGAAAGTGAAACCAGGACCACGAGAGCACAAACCGCAAAAAGGATCTTCTTCATCTTCAAACCCTCCTTATATTTTCATTATATATGGTACAGGATTCCACGTTTGTCAAGGACTTTCCTCATATCCCTGAGCCCGATCCTGTCGGGAGTCGTCCTGTTTTTCACCGACAGCACCGCAGAGATTCCGGCGATCTGGCCTGTCAGGGCCGCGCACGGGATCACCCTTGCGACATTCCAGGCATCGCCTTTTTCAGCATCCATGCATCTGCCGACAGCAAGGAGCCCCTTGATCTTTTCCGGAATGATGGAACCATAGGGCACTTCCCAGACCTTCCCGCCAAACCGCCATTCGGGGATGATTCCGACAGAGTCGTCGATATTCCTGTTGAAGGCTCCGTTCCTGATCGAAGAGAGCCCCCTGATCTTCCTGGTCATCCTGAACTGCGCCATCGATGGGAGGCAGACCGGATATTCGGTTTCCCTGGTGCGTCCCTCCTTCAGGTTGGCATAATGCCTCCTCAGGAGCCTGCGGCTTTCCAGCACGAACGTCGTGGTGTCCTTCCCGCTAGTTCCCTTCAGCTTCGGACCACCTTTAGGATGCCCCCTGCCCGAGTCGTCAGCGCCGAACCGGATCATTGCGACAGCAGTTCCCTGCTTGTCAGGATAGGCGTTCAATGCCCACATCGACAGGCTGTTCAAGCCCTCCTCGCATCTGGCGCCTGCGAAGTTCGCAATGTCGGCATCGCCTGTGCCGTCGATGAAGCATTTCGCCTCAAGCTTCAATTTTCCGCTCTTGTTAAGGACTTCTACGCCGGTGAGCCTTGAACCTTTCACGAAGGCGCCTGATATCTGGGTGTCATACCAGACGTCGAGATTCCTGCGCTCGAGGATTTCATCGAAGGCGATAGCGCATGCGGACGGGGAGAATACCGCAAGATAGCGTTTGTCCTTTTTCCCCGGAGCTCCGCCCCAGCCTGCCGGAATCGAACCCGGCCCGTATTTTATGCTTGTCCTGAGGAGCTCCTCGGAAATCCCGTGGATCACCTGCCTGCCGTTGCCATCGCAGAGCGGAAGATAGATGTTCACCATTCCGGCAGTGGCGAGACCGCCGGGGATGATGGTCTTCTCCAGGAGCGCTGTCTTGAGGCCGGACCTGGCACACTCGAGCGCGGCTGCGATCCCCGCAACTCCGGCGCCTGCAACTATCACATCATATTTTTTCATAGGATCAAACCTTCCATTTGTGAAAATCTATCTTGAACGTGGCGCCTGCATCCCGCCGGCAGTTCAATCACCCGCAGGCTGCTGTTCCAGCTCCACATGTTTCGCCTTCTTCGGAATGCGGATCGCGAGAACCGAGAAGAAATACGCTATCGCGATGAGCATCCCTGCAAGGAATACATACTGGAACCCAAATTTATACCAGATAAATCCGCATGCAATCGAAATCAGGATGGAAAATGCGTGGTCGATCGTCACTCCCATGGTAAGAGTAGGCGCGACATGCGACG
>CAZDNQ010000262.1:0-6894 GCA_964506605.1 uncultured Victivallis sp.
GTTCACAAGCATCGCGCCCTGTTCGAACATGCGCCCGCAGCCGATGGCGTTGTGGCCGACCTCGCTGTTGCCCATGTCGGCGTCGCTAGGCAGCCCGACGGCCTTGCCATGCGCCTTGAGCTGTGTGTGCGGACATCCGTTGGTCAGCTTGTCGAGCACCGGGGTGTTCGCCGCCAGCACCGCGTCGCCTTCCTTGTATTTTCCATATCCTACTCCGTCGAGGATCATCAGCACGAGCGGCCCCCTGCGGCCCTTGAACTTCGGGTTTTTCCTAAGTGCGTCAAGCATAAATTTTTCCTTCCTTAAAGATTTTCTTCCATGTAAAAAATCAAAGCTTTGAAATTTACCACAAAGACTCAAAGACACAAAGGAGGAAGTGAAGATTTTACTTTCATGCAGGACGTGCTAGAGTGTCATGTATCGCAAATACGTCAAATAAAATTATGACAGTTTTTGATAATGTCGCTGTTTTCCGAAAAATTCATTGATTACCTGAAGCCTACTGACAGCCTGATCAAGATCATATGGGCCAGCGAGTTCCTGTCCATGGGCTTTTACGTGTTCATCTCCCATTTCGTCGGAAGGGCTCCGGGAAACGCCATGGATCCGGATTTCCTCACGCGGCTTGTGCTCCTGTTCTCACTGCTCGGAGCGTCAATCATAATCTCTGGAATAGTCTTCCACGCGCTGTTCCTGTCAGCCAGGGCAGTTGCGAAATTCGCAGACGGCAAGATGCCCGCGTGGATGTGGACGGTCATCTGCCTTGACGATGTCGCAGGCGCCTACGCATCCTGCAAGGAACAGCTTGAATCACTGCCTGCCGAAGAGAGGATCTTCTATATCTATGTTAAGGCAGCCTTCAGGCTTTTCCTGTTCTTCTATGTGTTCCTGAACTCTTGCGCCCTCTTCGGCATGGTGCTTGCGATAATAACCAGGAAACCGGCGCTGTGCTATCCGTTTGTCGGATGCACGGCCCTGCTCATGCTCTTCTACCTACCGAACCTCGTAAAGCTCATCGAGAACGCCAAGACGATCATGGAATACCAGGCGGACTGACCGCGGAATGTAAATCCGAAACTCGAATGTGGTAAACAATTTTCTGTGTCTTCTGTGGTTACTACTAATCGAAGATCACATATTTGCTGGTCTTGGCAAGCGTCTTGCCTTTGATCCTGAGCGTGGCGAAATCCCTGATCCTGGACTCCTTTCTCAGCTTAAGGATCCTGTCGACGCGTTCGAGACCGAGTCCCGGCACACGCAGGAGCGATTCGCGGTCGGCTGAATTTATCTTCACAGGAAAAGATTCCGGATGCGCCTCGGCCCAGAGCTCCTTCGGATCCCTGTCCAGGCTGAGGTTGCCTGAGGAATCATAGATGATGTCATCCTTTCCGAAACCATATTTCCGCAGGAGGAAATCGACCTGGTAGAGACGGTGTTCCCGGACCAGGACCTCGTCGCTGTCAAAGAGATTTCTCTGTTCGCCGGGGATGTCGGACTTCCCAAGCCCCTGCTGGTATGCCGAAAAATAGACCCTGTTGAAATCAAGCCGTTTGTAGAGTCCGTTCATGTAGTCCACGATCTCGGTGTCCTTCTCATCGGAGGCGCCTACAATGAACTGGGTCGTGCATTTCACTCGTGAGAAGCGCTGCCCCCTGCCCGTCAACTTGCTCATGAGCTTGATCGGGCGGATGATGTCGTTCAGATAGTTCTTCCTGTCGGACAGCAGCTTGAAATGCTTTTCACCGGGAGTCTCGATGTTCAGGGACACCGCGCTGGCAAGCGATACGGCCTCCTCGACTGCGGCATCGGATGCACCAGGAATTATCTTGAGATGTATGTATCCGCGGAACCCGTACTTCCTGCGGATCAGGCGGACAGTGTCGTTAAGCTTCTGCATTGTGAGGTCAGGCGTGTCGATGACCCCTGAGCTGAGGAAGAGCCCGAAGACTTCCTTCCTCCGCAGGTATTCCATGAAGACCTTGGCGACCTCGTCCGGATGGAGGGTGCACCTGCGGACGTTCGTGTCATGCCTCAGCGGACAGTATTTGCAGTCGTTCGAACATACATTTGAAAGGAGGGTCTTCAGGAGGACGGAATAGCCGCCGTCCGGCAATGAGACCGGATAGAGCCATCTGCCGGCATCTCCGCGGTGGCGGCGGTCTTTGTCATTGGTACCGCAGGCGCACGCCAGGTCGTACTGGGAGTCCGACGCGAGAACCTTTAATTTTTCGATTGAATCCATGGGATTTAAGCAAGTACCATTTTTGCATTCAATACATGGGACAGGCTTCCGACTTCGCTCAAGGGCTACGCCGGACACGGAAAGCACGTCCCTACTTTTGAGCATCATAACATTTCGGCTGAAATAAACAATCCCTGATTGATGCGTCATTTTCTTTTGAATTCATAGTCAATGACATGTATTTTTATCTTTTGAAAAATATCATATTTAAGGCGGCAATGAACATATCATCAAGACAGAAGGCTGTTAAGAAGGCTTCGAGCATAGTCGTTAAGGCGGGCACGCGACTGCTGACCGACAGTTCGAGGATCGGAATCCTCGTATCGCAGATCGCAAAACTGCGCGAGAAAAAATACAATGTCCTGCTGGTCTCATCCGGAGCGGTCGGACTCGGGATGAAGACCCTCGGAATGACCGTCAGGCCCAGGAAGCTTTCCGAGGTCCAGGCGCTTGCGGCAGTCGGACAGAGCAAGCTGATGTCCCTCTACGAGGCGGAATGCAGGAAATACGGATTCCATGCGGCGCAGCTCCTGCTCACCGCGGCTGACATACAGGACAGGGAACGTCACCTGAACGTGCTCAACTGCATCTATTCGCTCTGGAACGAGAACATCCTCCCTATAATAAATGAAAACGATTCGGTATCGGTCGATGAACTGAAGTTCGGCGACAACGACATGCTTGCCGCGCTGATAGCGACGATGACCAGATCCGAGCTCACGGTGCTGCTCACGATGATCGACGGGCTTTATTCTGTAAAGGAGGGGAAGCTCGACAAGAGGATATCAGTGGTCTCCAATCTCACCGACGAGATCAAGAGGATGGCGACAGGCACCGACGACAGCGCGATGTCGGTCGGCGGCATGTCGTCCAAGCTGCGCGCGGCCGAGACTGTGACCCGCGCCGGCGAACATCTGTGGATCGCCGACGGCAAGGATCCGGATGTCCTTGTGAAGATAATAAACGCCGAGGACGTCGGCACCTTGTTCATGCCGGTCTCGGAAAAGCAGATGGATTCGAAGAAGCGCTGGCTGACATTCTTCTCCAGGGCGTCAGGGAAGATAACCGTGGACGACGGTGCGGCGAAGGCGCTTTCGCAGAAGGGCAGAAGCCTGCTTCCTTCCGGTATCACAGGAACCGAAGGCGGCTTCAAGCGGGGCGATACCGTTGGCATCTGCGACAAGGCTGGAACAATCATAGCCAAGGGGCTGTCCAATTACGGCGAGAAGGAAGTGATAAAACTCATGGGCAGGAAGAGTTCGGAGATCGGCGCAATCCTCGGATACGAAGGCGAAGAGGAGATCGTACATCGGAACAACATGGTGTTGTGCTGATATTTTTTTCTGAAGCAGAAAAAAATATAACGAAAGAGAAAACTAATGATGAACAAGAAATACACTGAGGATGAGATACGCAGCGGGCTTCTTGAAATGTGCGAGAAGGCGAGGATCGCCTCGCACAGGCTAGCGATAATGTCTTCCGCCGAAAAGAACGACTGCCTGCGTGCGATGGCGGACGCGATTGAAGCCGAGGGCGCAAACCTCAAAAAGGAGAACGCCAAGGATCTCGAGGCTGGGAAGAAGGCCGGGATTGCACCGGCGATGCTCGACCGTCTTGCCCTCACCGACAAAGTGATCAAGTCCATGGCGAAAGGACTGAGGGAGGTCGCCGAACTCGAGGATCCCGTCGGTAGGCAGCTTGGCGAATGGATACGCCCGAACGAACTCGACATACACAAGGTCTCCGTGCCGATAGGCGTCATCGCCATCATCTTCGAGTCACGCCCCAATGTGACCGTGGACGCCGCCGGACTCTGCATCAAGGCAGGGAACGCCGTCATACTCCGAGGCGGCAAGGAGGCGATCCATTCGAATCTCGCGCTGTCGCACTGCCTGAGCCGGGCCGGTCTTGCCTCAGGGCTCCCTGAGGGAGCCGTGCAGCTTGTCCCGTGGACGGACAGGTCGGCCGTGAACATGCTGCTCAAGATGGACAAATATATTGATCTTGTGATGCCCCGAGGCGGCGAAGGGCTGATCCGTGCGGTCGTAGAGAATTCCACCATACCCGTGATAAAGCACTACAAGGGGATATGCCATGTATATGTGGATTCCGAGGCCGACCTGGCGATGGCGATGAAGATAGTGGAGAACGCGAAATGCCAGAGGCCCGGGGTGTGCAATGCCGCGGAGACGCTGCTCATCCACAAATCCGTCGCTGCGAAGTTCGCACCAAAGGTTGCTGACATGCTCAGGAAGCGCGGAGTCGAGATGCGCGGCGACAGCGAGTTCCGCAAGCTTGTGCCTAACTCCAAGGCTGCTTCAGAAGAGGACTGGTCTACGGAATATCTCGATCTCATACTCTCAATCAGGATAGTACCAGACATAGTCACAGCGATAGAGCACATAAACTTCTACGGATCGAAGCACAGCGATGCAATCGTGACAAAGAACCAGTCGACAGCGAAGCGCTTCCTTGCAGAGGTTGATTCGGCGGCGGTCTATGTCAACGCATCCACGCGGTTCACCGACGGCGGTGAATTCGGCATGGGCGCCGAGATCGGGATTAGCACCGACAAGCTGCATGCGCGCGGGCCAATGGGCCTGGCTGAGCTGACCTCCTACAAATATATAATATATGGCAACGGCCAGTGCCGTGAATAAAAATCCGGGATATATCACATGAAAACTGCCTTCTTAATTGTCTCCTTATTGCTGCTAGCAGCGCTTAACGCATTCTCCCAGGACGGCGACTATTCAAAGGGGATACTCGACCGCGCCGCCGTTGTCAACACCACAAATCTGGCTACTGCGGAGATCTATCCCGACGCGGACGAGGTGCTGCTCGACGACCAGATGATCATCAGCTACAAGACCGACGGAACTTACTCAATATGGGACGACGAGTTCGTAAAGGTGCTCACTGAAAAAGGCAAGCGCGACAACATGAGCATGGCCCTGCACTTCAACCAGTCCTATGAGAAAATGGAGGTCAAGCTTGTCGAGATAATCAGGAAGGATGGCACAGTCGTACCGGTCGATGTTGCAAAACAGAGCCGGGTGATGGTCGACAACGGCCAGATGGGCGCGAACATCTATGATCCGAACAACAAGATCCTATCAGTCAACATACCCGGGGTCGAGATCGGAGACATCGTAAGGTGCGTCTCGTTCAATGACAATTTCAAGACCCGTGTCCCAAACACCTGGAGCATTGAATATCCGCTGGAGACCGTCAATCCCATCAAGCACCATGTTGTCGAGATAAGCGCACCGAAGGGGCTCCCTCTCAAGCACGTCGTCCTGCGGGATGAGATCAAGGGAACTGTAAAGTTCCAGCAGGAGGAGAAGGGAGGCGTGCTGAAATACAGGTGGGAGGCCAGTGATGTCCCCAGGATGTTCCCCGAGCCGGACATGCCCGAAATCCATTCCGTAGTGCAGAGGTTGCTGCTCAGCACGATATCCGACTGGAAGAGCCTCTCGAAATGGTACTGGGAGCTCTGCCGTCCGCATCTGGAGACGACTACGCCTGAAATGAAACAGGAAGTGGACGGGCTTGTAAAAGACGCCAAGGACCGGCAGGAGAAGATAAGGAACATATTCAATTTCGTATCGCAGAAGATCCGCTACATGGGGATTACAACCGAGACCGAGGCGCCGGGATACGAGCCGCACGATGTGAAGACCACGTTCGAGAACAGATACGGCGTATGCCGCGACAAGGCCGCGCTTCTTGCCGCGATGCTCAGGCTCGCGGGATTCAAGGCATATCCGGTCCTCGTAATGGTGGGGGCGAAGAAGGACAGCGAAGTTCCGACGCCGTACTTCAACCACGCGATCACTGCGGTGGAAAATGATGACGGGACGTATATGCTCATGGACTCGACAGACGAGAGCACCAAGGAGCTTTATCCTGCCTATCTCTGCAACAGGAGCTTCCTGGTGGCCAAACCTGACGGGGAAACTTTGAAAACCTCTCCGGTCATCCCCGCCGAAGACAACCTCATGAGGATAAGGACCGATGGCAGCATCGATGATTCCGGTACCGTGATGGCGGAAACAGTTTTCGAGTTCGATGGAATAAACGACGGGGCATACCGAGGTTCCTTCGCGAGGAAGAAACCAGACGAGGTCAAGAGATTTTTCGAGTCCCTGGTGAAGACCGCTGTGCCCGGCGCGAAGCTCCTGGAGCTGAAGATATCCCCGGAGAACGTGCAGGACACCTCCATCCCGCTCAAGGCCACGGTAAAGTATATTGCCGAGAACTGCCTTGTTGAAGGCGGCAACAGGATCATCCCTCCCCTGCCCTGGTTCGGACGCAGCATAGGGATTGTGAACATGATCATCGGCAGGACCGGGCTTGAGAAGAGGAAATATCCGATGGACACCGAAATCGCCTGCGGCACCGACGAGGGATTCTCCCTGAAATTCAACGGCGCCGGCTGGAAACAGATCTCAATCCCGCAATATACCAGGATTGACACTTCGACACTTGCATGGGACCAGAAGGTGGAACTCAAAGACGGCGCAATGGCCGGCAGCAACAGGTTCCTGATCAAGGCTGTTGAGTTCCTGCCTGCACAGTATCTGGAGCTGAAGAGCATCCTTAAAAGCATCGAATACGACAGCAGGAAGAAAGTAATCCTGCAGGACGGC
>CAZDNQ010000263.1:0-6876 GCA_964506605.1 uncultured Victivallis sp.
GTCATCCTGAATATACGCGGGCTCTCGGAATCAGGAACAGCAACGACAAGCAGATCGCACTCGGGCTCACTGCCGGAGTCAGTGTTTTTGTATGCGACAATCTCTGTTTTTATGGAGAGAGCATTGTCTACAGGAAACACACCAGCGGTATTGAGCTGAAGGACATCATCCCTGATGCCTTCGACAAGATCCAACTCCAATACGTTATGCTGGACGCGAGAATCAACGTGATGAAGGATTCGAAGGTAACTTTGAATGAGGCGCGTATCACGATAGTGAAGGCCGCCGAGGAGGATGTAATACCTTCGTGCGACATCGTGTCCGTGCTGCAGGAGTTCAAGGAACCCAGGCACACGGAGTTCGTACCGCTGACAAGATGGAGCCTGTATAACAGCTTCACCGAGACGGCGAAGAAATATACTCCCGCAAGGGCAGACAAGTGCTACCGCGGACTTGCCGATATCTTCAACCTGAAATAATAGGAATACGGGGCCGGTGTGAAAACCGGCCTCTATTTTCCATAATGAAAGGAAATTAACATGGGACTTTTAAGAGCGATAATCTGCGTCCTGCTGCCACCATTGGCGGTGGCTGACAAGGGCTGTGGCAGCTTTCTGATAGTGCTGATCCTGACGATTATCGGCTGGGTGCCGGGGATCATCGGAGCACTGATAATATGTCTAAAAAAGGAATAGTTAAAAATGATATACGATATTTTTATCTTTATTGTCGTGATGGCGGCGATATTCACGTTGCTTGCGGCCTTTGCAGTCGGACTTGGGATACTTCTTGCCGCAACGGTCAAGCAGGGATTTAGGGCGGCAGCTGGAGCGATAGAGAAAATCTTCGGTTCCTCGTGCGAGGTATCCATTGAGGGGCATAAGATTACCGTGCGGCAGATTGTGCCGATACTTGAATTCGCGACCGCGCGAGGAGAATTCGACCACGGCTTCACATGGAAGAAGGAGAAGGTCAAATTGCTTGGCCTGCCGATTCCATTCACAGGCCGTGAGGCCGTATGCAGGCACGACTACATAGCCAAGGCCGGATTCGACCTCAAGACGAATTCGTGCTCGTTCGAGTTCGTTCCGGTGAAGAGATACGGTTTCCTGTCGTCAATATTCGGTCCAGCAAGATATTTGGCGGTAGTGACAATACCGGAACCGATGATCCTGTCCATAGAAACCGCGCATTTGAATATAGAGGACAGGTCAGGTGTGTTTGACTTCTGGAACAGGCTGGGGGAAGACGATAGGAACGCAATCAGCTCTGAGATGTTCGTGGCCACAAGGGAGCATTTGAAGCAGGCAGGCTGCGCACTGTTCGAGATTTCGAAGTGCAAGCTGGAATCCGGCCTCCGGTCGATATTGCCGTCATGTGTCGAGAAAATCGAGTACAATTGGATCTCAGGTGATGGGAAGTTTGAACCAATGCATTCGGAGAAGAAATAAATGAAGGAGGAAGCTTGTCATGGATAAATTCCTTTCTGAATTGGTTACCCTGTTCATGATGCTGAAGGATCATGTGTGCGGCAGATACAGGGAAGTCCCATGGTGGTTTATAGGGGCAGTCATATTTGCTGTACTGTATATCATCAGCCCATTTGACCTTATCCCGGACTTCATTCCTATACTCGGTCAGTTGGACGACGTAGCGGTTCTTCTGCTATGCGTAAGAAGCATGGGAGTTGAGATTGAAAAATACAGGAATTGGAGAAAGGAGTGAAAAGAACAATCAGTCCTTGTGGTAAGGGCTGATTATTTTACCTATCAAGGGTTTACATGATAATTCGAAAGGTCCAAGTTTCCTGAAAAGCGTATTGACTTGCCGCAACCTCGATACTATTTTAATGCGCCAGCAGTTGTTTACAGCTCTGGCACATCATGAACAGAAATTTGAAAGGAAACTTAAACAGCAGAAATTTGAATCCATAAATATTTGACCGTGACTACGGTGTTTGTCTCTACAGCAAAACTGGTAATTTTAAATAGAGAAGAACAGCACTGGAGTTGCGCCCACTTGGGCGCATTCCATTTGTTGACTTCTCTGGGTATACCAGTACCCGCTGTAGGCGACAAGGGAATGTCGCCCTCTTTTTTTGAAAGGAGTTATCCATGCCAGTCAGCTTTGAATGCGATAAGTGCAAAAATAAAATTGAGACTTCAGGCAAAAATATTGGGATCACTATTATGTGTCCTAGCTGTCAAGGAAGCGTTGTGGTTCCTAATCCAAACAAATCCTTACAGGTAGTTAACATTAAGTCATCAGAGCCACCTCCACTGCCAAGTGTTTCCATAATTACAGAATGGTATTACTCTGCAGGAAATAAGAAGATAGGTCCGATATCCGAAGAAATCATTAGACAACTAATCAACAGCGGCGTTGTGACAAGAGAAACAAAAGTTTGGCGAGAGGGAATGGAGAACTGGTCTTCTGCATCTGAAACAGAATTAAATCCAACTTTTAAAATCTCTTCGCCGCCATTCGTTACGGAATCACAATGTCCGCCGATAAAGAGAACTCTTTCAAAAGCAAAATATATAATAACGGGTTGTTTTTTTATAATAATCATTCTCATCAGTATGACAATAAAGTTTGTGCCAGCTGCAGAAAACAAACTTGGCTTTTATTACGAAAAGGGGATTATAGTTCCGAAGAACGAGCGGAAGGCTCTGGAGTGGTACACAAAGGCCGCAAATAAAGGAAATCCAGATTCGGAAAATAGTCTTGGTCATTTCTACAAACAAGGCATTGTAGTTCCGAAGGATGAGCAGAAGGCCGTGGAGTGGTTTACCAAGGCGGCAAATCAAGGAAATTCTATGGCTCAATACAACCTTGCACTCTGCTATGATGAAGGGACTGGTGTCCCAAAGGATGAGAGAGAGGCCGTAGAGTGGTTTACAAAAGCAGCTGAGCAGGGGGATGAATGGGCTCAGCACAACCTTGCCATTCACTATAAACATGGTACAGGAGTTCCGAAGGATGAGCAGAAGGCCGTGGAATGGTACACTAAAGCCGCTGAGCGGGGTTTTGCTAAAGCTCAGCATAACCTTGCACTCTGCTATGATGAAGGGACTGGTGTCCCAAAGGATGAGCGGAAAGCAGTAGAGTGGTACACCAAAGCTGCTGAACAGGGTTTTTCAGAATCCCAATGCAACCTTGGATTTTGCTATCACAAAGGGGTGGGAGTTCCGAAGGACGAGCGGAAAGCCGTGGAGTGGTTTACCAAGGCGGCAAATCAAGGAAATTCTATGGCTCAATGCAATCTGGGCTACTTCTATGAAAAAGGGATTGGAGTTCCGAAGGACGAGCGGAGGGCCGTGGAGTGGTACACAAAGGCTGCTAAACAGGGGGATGAAGTTGCAATAAATGCGTTAAAGAAATTAAAATAGATAAACTCACGCATTTAAGAAGACACCAAACCACTCGACAAACGGCGTAGCAATAAACGTTAATTTTATGAGAAATACTTATATTAGGGGCAATGAGTTGTCGAATCTTTAGATGGTATAAAAATAATGATTGATTTCACATGCACACATTGCAACCAGCATTTGTCAACGGAAGATGAGCACGCCGGAATATCTCTTCCGTGTCCCTCCTGTAAAAATGTCATAACCATTCCGAAAAATAAGATTGGAGACAAACCTCCAATTTTGAAACTAGGCCTCCCTCCTATGCCAACCGATAATGATAAACCCCAGGACAACATCATTTCAGAGCCAGTTGAATGGTATTATGGAAAAGGGACTCAGAGGATTGGACCGCTAACTGAAGAAGCCATCGGTCGGCTTATTGTTGAAGGTACGCTGGCGCCATCAATCTATGTATGGAAAAAAGGTATGCCGGAATGGGAGCAGGCAGTTAAAACTGAGCTTAAAAGCTTTTTTACAAAAGAACACCTGCCCCTATCTCCTAAGGCAAAAGACGATAATAAAATCCATGTTGTTACTTCTCTTATTTCCACCAGGTGGTACTATGCTTCAGGCAGTAAGAAGATCGGTCCAATAGATGAAAAGATCATGAGTCAACTTGTTGACAGTGGGACAGTGACTTGTTTAACAAGGGTTTGGCATGAAGGGATGAACGAATGGCTTCCCGCATCAGAAACGGAACTTAAGGCTTTTTTCAAAAATAGTTCTCTTGTTTCATCTAACTTTCAAAAATTTAAGAGTAAGTCATGCTTATTAAAATATGCTTTTATTGCAGGTATATTTGTAACAGCTATTCTTGTATGCCTTGCAATTGGAAATTCAGGCAAGCCGAAGACTGCTTCTTCAGAATATTCTTCGTCATCAGCGGCTCCATCCTCGATAAGAAATGAACAATTAGTCGATATTTCCGGGGTATACAGTTCGTGTAATGTGAACGCTAATAGCTATTTAACAATATTATATGATAAATCTGGTGAGTTTAAAATAGTGGAAGATCCTTCTGGATTGGTCTACACGGGAAAATGGACTTTTGACGGCAAATCTATCAGACACAATGTCACTTATTCGAACATGCCTGCCTCAATGTCTGTTGGTTGCCAACTCAACTATAAGGTCATTTCTTTTAAAACTTCAAAGTCTGGCGTTGGCACAATGAAAGAAATCAGAGTTTCCACTCCTACAAGAGACCTTTATTTAATAGGTGGAACTCCAGAATAAGAAAAATAATTAAATACGAGATTGCGATGCTTCACGATTACTACATGATTTTGGGCGTTGAAGAAAAAGCTGACATTAAAACAATAAAGGATTCTTACAGGAAACTTGTCCAAGGCCATCATCCTGATCGCGGCGGGAATAATGAGAACATGATCCTGCTTAACGAAGCATATTTTGTCCTGACGGATCCTTCTACGCGTGCAAATTATGACTCGTGCAGGAAAAATGAAAGCCATAAAACTGTTCAAGATGGCATTGGCGATTCTACAATAATTCGGCCAGAGCCTCATCGCGAATCAGTGGGAAGGAATTTAAAGCCTGTGGATCAGGCTGTAGTGGAGAAAGCAAAGCTGGTCAAATACGGATGGCATATCAAATTCAAGCTTTTCGGCGCGAATGACATAGTGATTGAAAATAAATCTCCCTTTGCGTTGACAAATGTGAAGGCCGTGTTGAGGTTGTATGATCCCCATGATTATCCTTATCCCCAGTTTGCTGTATACAGTCGATGCATCAATCCCCAGAAATCATATATTGTTAAGAACTCCATTTCTGTAATTAATGGTACATCCGGAAATTTGTATCTCGCCTGCGATGAAAATATCCTCCTTTACAAATGTCCAATCTGTAATGGTGAGCTGAAAAACGAAAATATGAAATGCTATCACTGCCTTGTGACATGGCGCGAGACTATTTCAGAAGCCAACAATCCTAAGGCTCCAGATTTTCTATCTTCATTTATAGAAAATTTTAAAAGGGGATTCAAGGGGGGATGGAATGGATAATTCAAGTTGGGGCAACATGTCAAGATAGCAGATTAAACTATCCGTCTAATACTGAATCTTTATAAATTACTCCCTATAGATTGTTATAATTATCTACAGGTCTTTTAATTGACCGAGATGGTATTAACTCATAAAGGGAGAGGTGGAGCTATGAAAGAAAGTTTAATCAGTTCCGTTTTGATGTTCACGGCAATATTCGCATTAGGACTCGTCGCTGCCTGCGTGATATCGTATTCGATGCTGAAGGACGGCATAGGATCGACAGTCAGGAACATTGAACAGTATTTCGGTTCGGGGTGCCGTATTGAGAAAAACAATCATACCATAAAAGTTATACAACATGATCCTGTCCTTGAAATTGCATCGTCATTTTCAGAATTCCCTCACACTTTCAGATGGCAGGGTGAAAACCGTAGATTCATAGGGATTCCTATGCCATACACCTCGCGGGAGGCCTACTGTAACTATATCTGCCATGCAATAGCTGGTTTTAATTTCAGGAACGATTTCTGCACGTTCGAGTTCACGACTGTGGATGATTTATCGTTGGGAACACTCATTTGGGGTAGGAAGTACGATGTCACGGTAACACTGCCCGAACCGGCTGTTATTTCCGCAGAAGTCACATATATGTCAATAATGAATACGACAAACTGGATCAGGTTCTGGGCTGCACTGACCGAGGCAGATAGGAACTCGATTATTGCCGAGATGGTTCCTGAAATCAGAAAACATCTTAAAAAAGCTGGAGGCCCATTGCTTGAGAACGCCAAAAACAGGCTTGAATTCGGACTGCGGGCGATAATGCCTAAGTGTGTCAGAAGAACTGAGTTCATGTGGCATGTGAACCAGAAGTCCTTCGACTTCGAACTTACAAAAATGGAAATGATTGGGAAACAATAAGGTGAATAATATGAAGCTTATGGATAATTTCAGGGAAGCCTTCACCCTCCCAGATCATCCCAGTTGCGTTGAGTGGCTTTACTGGCATGTCTCCGGCTATAACCGCACCGATGGAGAGATGTGGACTATGCTCCGCCATCCCGCAAAGGGGCTCAAGCCCTGTTTGTGCGTACATACCGACACGGTATTTCCGAAACCGCCCAGGAATATACGTCTTTCAAAGGATGGCACAATCAGGGGCATTGGCTCGCCTCCCGGTGCCGACGACCGCTGCGGCCTCATTGTGGCCGCCATGGCGGCAATAGAGGGAATTGAAACGGACATCGCGCTCTTCGACCTTGAGGAAAACGATGCCAAGGGAGCCCGTTCAATGCCGGAATCGGAGTTCAATGGCGTGTCCATCTGGATAGGTCTTGACCGGCATGGGGAACGGGAGTGGGTGGACTATGGCTGCAAGTCCGAAAAGGTGGATGACATATTCCGCAGTTATGCACCTATGCGGGAAAAGAAAGTTGGTAGTTTCTCAGATTGCCTGG
>CAZDNQ010000264.1:0-6874 GCA_964506605.1 uncultured Victivallis sp.
AATTTACGGCGAGCTGCCAGTATTAGGGTTAAGGCCATTTCTGCCACACCCAGGGTGTTTGCACCAGTCGTTCTAGCTACTGCTATACCATATCTCGTTGCTGCGTTTAGATCCACATTCTCGTACCCCACTCCAAAACGAACAAGCAGCTTTGTCTTCCCGCTTATTTCGCGGAAAATCGGTTCACCATAGGGCTCGACATCGATAACGCCTACATCTGATTCCGAAAGTAAGGCTATAACTTCGTCCCGATTGAATGGTGTTTGTGGCGCCCATTGGTACGAAAATCCTAGTGAATTTGCATAGTCACCCGCTTCCTTGTTCAGTTGTTCAAATACTTCTGACCTTTCACCAAAAAATGAGACGATATTCTTCATCGTAGACTTCCTTTTTATTGCTGAGAATAGGTGGCCAAAATGGCCTGTTTCCGGTGCATGTCCAGCGGTAAGGTTGGACAAGGCTGCATATTGTAAAAGAAATCCAGCGCAGCCCTCTTACAATTTTCAACATGATCGCGCATTGCGTTTTGTGCATCGTCTATGCGGTCTGCCATCAGCAGGTCAAGAACACCGATATGCTCCTGGCATGCGTCGTGAATTTTTATTACGTTTTGTCCGCTTGAAATAATTATGCGTGTGTTTTCGTCGAATACTCGTTGCATCATATCGATGATGTAATGATTACCGCAGTGTTCTATGATGAATAAGTGCATTGCCGTATCGAGTCTATAATCCGCAGCAACCTCCGGTTCTTCTCCCAAGAACTGCTTTTTGAATCTCTGTAGATCTTCTTTAGGGATGTAGGGAGCAGCCAAGCGAAGCGCGATGGGCTCTATTTCTGCTCGAACTTGGAATATCTGTCTGACATCGTTCAACGATACTTCCGTAACATAGATCCCCTTCTTGGGCAGTATGCGAATAAAACCTTCTTGCTCGATACTGTTGAGCGCCTGGCGAATGGGAGTCCTACTGAAGCCAAGCTCAGCCACAAGTTGTGCTTCATTGAGCATAGAACCTGGCTTGTATTCACAATTGATGAGCTTTTTTCTAAGCATTTCGTACGCAAGGTTCTTTAGATCTCGGTTTGGCATAATCCCCTCTCAATTAGCCCCAACTATGGCAGATACATGAAAAATACAACACGTATTTTTATTTTACAATATCCTTACGGCTGCTTTTCGTCATCTTTCGCCGCCTGATTCATTTCTGCTGGGCGGGCAGCATGGCCTTTTCACAAACGCCAAACATTTGAAACACATAGACTCAACCCATTCCTGCAGAAAATCCAATGATTTGCTCTTAGTGTTGCTCAAGTTCCGAGGTACCTCGCAAGAGTTTCTGAGGAAACCTTAGAGTTCAGATCTTCATACACTATGCAACCTTTTTCCATAATATAACAGCGCTCGCTAACTTTTAGAGCGAATGCAACGTTCTGTTCTGCAACAAGAATTGTAACATCTTGCTCGGCGAGCATCTGCACAATATCGGCTAGCTGATTGACAATGATTGGGGCCAGGCCTTCAGTAATCTCGTCCAACAGCATGATCTTTGGGTTTTGCATTAACCCGCGGGCAACTGCCAGCATCTGCTGCTCTCCGCCAGACAGTTTGCCGCCCATAGAATTTGCGCGTTCTTTTAGCCTGGGGAAGAGCTCAAAGATCCTGTCAATATTCCAAGTGTCCGAACCGTCCACACCCTTTGTCGCTGCTATTAAGAGATTCTCTTTCGTAGTCAAATTAGGAAAGATATGCCTACCTTGCGGTATGTAAGTAACTCCAAGTCTCGCAATTCTGTTCGTAGGCAAACCTGTACAATCCTGATCCTTGATGTAGATATGTCCTTCGGTCTTGCAGTGATTCTTAGGGTTCATTATTCCCATGATCGTCTTCATCGTTGTGGACTTGCCTACGCCGTTTCGACCTAGAATGCACACGGAAGTCCCCTCTTCTACCTCAAGATTGAGATCAAAGAGGATATGACTCTTGTCATAGAATGCATTTTCGTTTTCGAGTTTCAACACCGAATGCATCTCTAAGCTCCTTTCCCCAGATACGCTTCCTGGACCAGAGGATTCTTTCGTATTTCTTCTGGCGTACCCGTAGCAACAAGTGCTCCATTCACCATTACGGAAATGGCCTCTGCATAGTTAAACACGATATCCATATCATGCTCGATAAAAAGCATGGTCATCTGGTGCTCCATCCCCAAATCGCGAATCAGTTCCATCAGTTTGTAAGCCTCTTCCCGCGATACGCCGGCCGCAGGCTCATCCAAGATAATAAGCTTCGGTTCCATGGCAAGTGCAATAGCGATATCAAGTCGGCGCTGATCTCCATAAGACAAGAAGCCAGCAATTTCGTCCATCTTGTCTTGGATACCAACCATCGACAAGAAGTGCCTTACCTCGTCATGAAGCAGACTGTCCTTGACGGCTCTAAAATCGAAAACGCGCTTTTTCATACTTATGCAGGCGATTTGAACATTTTCATAGACAGTCAAGTTGTAGAAGATTTTCGTGATCTGAAAACACTTGCACAGGCCTTTTTGAACGATTTTATGTGGTGCGAGTCCAGTTATGTCTTCTTCCTGAAAATAGACTTTCCCACTCGAGCATGGAGTCCGGTTACAAATCAAGTCCATAAGTGTTGTCTTACCAGCACCATTCGGACCGATGACAGCCCGCATTTGTCCCTTAGGAACACTAAGAGTGACATCGTTTACAGCCTGAAGTGCACCAAAGTATCGACTTAAATGTTCTACTCGCAGAATTGGCTCGCTCATTTCTTCACTGCTCCTCTTGCGTTAACACCATTACCACCATTTTTGCCATTTCTATGTAAGTCAAGCGTCGTCCTATCGCGAATAATTCCACCTTGTAAGAAAAGCACACATATAACGACGATAACACCCTCAATGGCTTGATAGTATTTGGTGACAATCGGCAACTGCACATTTATTACAGTTACAATTGCAGCTCCCAGGAGAGGCCCAAAGAAGTTGTGCATGCCGCCAATTAGACACATGATAAGTCCGTCCAAGGAAGTGTTAGAAGAAATCATTGCCGGGAATGCGCCCATGTTTCTCATTGCATAGAGCAGACCAGCTATTGCACAGAAAAACGAAGAAACAATGTAGGCGACCAAACGAACATTGCGAGTATTGACTCCGATAAAAGTGAGCCGTTCTAAGTTTTCTCTACTACCTTTAAGGACTCTTGCAAAAGGAGACCGCAAAAACTGGTAGATGACTATGATCGAAACTAGACTTACGACAAAAATCACCGCAAAATTGGCACGAGTACTGTTTGCAAAAGGAAGGCGTACTGCCCCTGTAATGCCAGTATCGCTTCCTACTATTTGCAACTTCTGTACGATGGTCCACAGCAGGATATTCATTCCCATATTCATGAATGCGAATGCAAGATCATCGTTGGCACGAAGTGTCAAAATACCAATAAAGAATGCAAGAACGATTGAAAGTCCCAATGCCGCAGGAAGCGCAATCCAAATGGATATGTGCATTCGTACTACCAGGAAAAGATACGCGTATGCGGAAAAACCAAAATACATTCCCTGTCCCAGTGGTCTTAGCCCACCAAAGCCGAGAATGATGTTTACTGCAGACGCGAAGAGCATATATACAATCATCCGGCCCATGAAGTCTACTATTGAATCAGACGCAACGAGCGAAGTTGCAAGAAGTACCACAACGATGACCAGACCAATAAATAAATCCTTCGTCTGGGTTGAGCTTTTGCCCAATAGTAATCGCATTTATAAGGCCTCCTTCCTTGTAAAAATTCCGTTGGGCCTAATGAACATGCAAATTACCATTAGGGCAGCCGGAAGAAGGTTAAAAATCTGAGGTAGATAGATGGCGCCAAATGCGTTAATCAGCCCAACCAACAGCGCCGCTGGAAGGCACCCATCCATATTTCTCATTCCACCAATCATGAGAATTGGCATAATATTGCCAAAGACGGAGAGACCCTCTTTGGGGCTCATACCGGTAATTGGTGAATTGAGTACACCACCCAATCCGGCAATTCCCATACCGATCATGAACATAACAGAAAAAAGCCGATTAACATTTATTCCCAGGCATGCAACCATTTCGCGGTCTTTGATAATCGCACGCATATACATGCCAAGTTTTGTCCGGTTCATCATGAACCAAAAAACGAATGCTATAATGGCCCCAACGACGATCATAAAGAGATAGTAAATTGGGAATCTGATCCCAAAAATTGCTATTGAACCGCTCAGAAATTTGGGTAGCATGAGCAATCGAATCGAGTATCCCCAAATCATGACCATTGCATCACACACGATATAAGAAATACCAAAGGTGAACAGCATGACATAGAGCATCTCTCTGTCGAGCAATGGCCTCACGGAGAATTCAACAAACCAACCCAAAGCCCCTACGATCAGTGGCACAACGATGAGCGCTGGAACAAAGCCGATTACAGGAGCAAGGGAATAGGTCAGATAGGTACCAAGTACAAAAAATGCACCCTGGCCAAAGTTCACCATATTCATGCCACTGATAATCAACGACATTCCAGCAACCATCAGGTAAGAGACCATGCCACTTGCGAGCCCCGTCACTATTGTTTGCAGAAAATAAGACAGCGTCACAGACAATCCCCCTGATTCTTGATACTCTTGACCGCACAATACCAGACTGGTCAAGAATAAGGCGGCAACTTCAGATCAACTCCTCAGTATGCCGCCTGACAATATTCAACTTTGCGCAGAATTACCTGGACAAGTCCTTAAAGGTAAGGTGCATTTCTTTTGCGTAAGCCTGCATCTGCTCCTTAGTAGGAAGCACTTCATCTGCCATGTAAACTTTGACAATTTCGCCTATAGGGATTTTCCACTTGCCTGTTGTGTCTTTTATCGCCGTTACATAATAGTAGGCGTGGTTCATAACATGATCAAAATCTCTAAAACCGAGGCCCTTGCCATAGATGGTGTCGAACTTAACCTTCGAAAGCGCCGTGGTAACGCCCTCTGGAGACCAATCTTTGGTGCTGCTCAAAGCTGCAGCAATTGCCTTTATGCCGATGTACCAAGTATAGCCCATATCTGAGGGCATGATGGGATTCTTATAGAGTCTCTGACCGAGATCTTGATATGCTTTTACCATTTCGTCGTTTCCTTTGATATTGCTGAGCCAGAAAGGCCAAAGATCCACACCGTGCACTTTGCCATAAGGGTAATTTCCTGCTTGTGCAAGGGCGGTCGTGTTGGTGGAGTCGCAGGTATACCAGCCCAGATAATCGTGGTTATCCCAGAGTCCGAACTGCTGGCCCTGGTTGATCAGTGAAACAAAATTAGGTCCAGCAACAGCACCAATAATGACATCCGGATTCTTACCGACAACTGAGCTTATTATTGTGGAGAATTCGGTAGAACTTGATGATACCTGACTTGAGCCTAAGTTCTTAAAACTTGGACCAAGATACCTAAAGAAGAAGTCCCTGCTATCTCCTGAAGCACCACCATCGTTCCCAATAAAGTATGCCGACTTATATCCTTTGCTCTTGGCGTAGATGGCATTCATGTTGGCGATCGCCCACGCATTGAATCCACAAGAAAACATATAACGAGATGCGTTTTCTATCGTAACGCGCGTGTTCATCGTGCATGGCGTAACCATGGGGAACTTATTCGTTTGCGCCCACTGCGCACCGGTTGGGGCCTCTCCATCAGATTTTGGACCGAGGATAGCCACGACGCCTTCACCTACGAGCTCCGTTGACTTTTGTGCCACGTTCGCTGAATCGGATGCAGTGTCGCGGTAGACCAACTGGATTTTTTTGCCATTGATGCCACCTGCCGCATTGATCTCCTGAACTGCAAGCTCTGCACCTGCTTCTGCCCAAACAACCGTAGCCGCAGCTGCAGAGGAACGATCGGTCAACACACCAATCTTTACAACGTTCTG
Source organism: uncultured Victivallis sp. (assembly GCA_964506605.1). GTDB lineage: Bacteria > Verrucomicrobiota > Lentisphaeria > Victivallales > GWF2-50-93 > GWF2-50-93. Next base: position 5,955 of record CAZDNQ010000264.1, read on the forward strand.
AGCCATTACCGTTGTAGTAAAACTGGAAATTGCCAGTAATGCCACAAGTGCAACCAAGAATTTAGTACACAATACCTTCCTCATCTCACATCCCTCCTTGGAGTCCTTCTAGAATTTTCTGCCCTTATCAGGGTCATGAATATCATCTGCCCTAACAAAATAGTCCGAATTACGCTGTGCGACAGAATCCTGTGGATTTTTTACATATTTATTCTCTAGATTAACCCAATAACCGTCGGCTAAACCAAACATGCTCATTGTTGTAAAGGTTCTGTATCCGGTCTCGTCAAAATGGTAGTCAACATAGTCATTATTTTGGTCCATCAGTACATGCCTGCCGACGTCCAGCATAGAAAGCATGGCAGCGTGCATTGAATAATGAATCCCCACCAGCTTGTAATTTCCAAGATCGTGAAGTTCTGCCATCGTGATTTCCTTGGGGTCGTGCGCTTTACCACATAAATCCGGGTACCACATAGGACAATTGCATGCTTCCTGGAGTTTCTTGCAAAGGTCATATTTGTTACCTTTCACCTTGTGCATCCAAAGTATGCAAATCATGTCTGCGCCCACTTCCATATACGCTCTCATTCGATCAACACATTCGTCGAAATCGGTTTCTGGATTTGTGTCACATCGTGCAATCAAGAATCCGTTGTAACCATCCTCGTCGAGCCCATCCCTTGCAGCTTTGAACCTAAGAATCGCCTCATCGATGGGCAATTGTCCCGCTCGACCCAAGACATTTGTGTCGGTAACCAGAACTCCGGCAGCTCCGGCCTTCATGATACGTTTACATCCGTAGTATGTGTTTAAACCGCGTCCAAAGCCAAAACCGTCATCCGCATCTATGATAAGAGGCATTTTCGTCATGTTAGTTATTCGGTCAGCAACTTGGCAAAAGTCGTCAATGGACAAAA
>CAZDNQ010000265.1:0-6841 GCA_964506605.1 uncultured Victivallis sp.
CAAGCCCAGCACCACCAAGAGCTGCTGGCCTAACTGGGACTGGAAGAACTATACGGTCGAAGATCTCGCCGTAGGAATGATCCGCTTCGACAACGGTGCCATGCTCAATATCGAAGCCTCCTTCGCAGCCCATATCGAGAAGGATGTCTGGAACTTCGGACTCATGGGGACAAAAGCCGGCGGACAGTGGGATCCCGCGATGATCTACACCGACCAGAACAACCACATGGTCAACATCCATCCGACGTATCTGCCTGACAACGGCTGGGGTGGAATATGGCCTTCCAAGATGCGCAACTTCGTGGAGCACTGCCTCTACGACAAGCCGACCCTCTCCCCTGCGGAAGACGGCCTCATGGTCCAGAAGATGCTCGACGCGATCTATGAGTCAGCCGCCAACAAAGGAAAAGAAGTCTCGATAAAGTAATCAGGTCTGTATGAAACTCCCGGTCCACCACCAAGGCGGACCGGGAGTTTTTCTTTTTACAATGAATCAACCTTATCCTCGATTGTGAGGAGCGCGGGCGTCCTGCCCGGCGTATTCTTGTTTTACTTGTGCGCCGGCCAGGATGGGCGCGCCCCTTGCTTTGGGTAGCCTTAATCATTTTCTTCTTTCACTGCAAACATGCAAAATACCCTCTTCCGGGCTTGAAGATTGCCCCCTGTGAATATATTTTTCCCTCCTATAACCTCAAGGGGGCTTTAATGGATGCTTTTTGGGATAGTCTTTCCGGTGATATGAAATTCTACTGGGCTCTTGCCATATTCGGCTCGTTAATCTTCATCATCCAGCTCATCATGGCAATATTCGGATTTGGCGCCGGACATGATATGGATGCTTCAGGCGCGGGGACGGGACATGATGTCGCAACCGCACATGCCGATTCCGGATTCTCAATATTCAAGTTATTCTCGGTCCAGTCAGTATTTGCCTTCATCACATTCTTTGGTTGGGGTGGCGTGATATGGGGCAAGAACGGACCGGCCGGCTTCTTCGCCGCCTTCGCCTGCGGACTCTTCATGATGGTAATGACCTCCCTTCTCCTGTATTATCTTATGAAGCTCCAGCAATGCGGGAACATAAATCCGGATGACTATGTCGGCCAGACCGGAACAGTCTATCTCAAGATCCCTGCCGGCAGAATCGAACAGGGCAAGGTCACAGTCAATATTCAGGGGTGCTCCCGGCAGATAATCGCCGTCGCCGACGAGGAAATCGTCACCGGCACCTCTGTATCCGTCGTCCAGAAGATCGATGGACGCCGTTTCCTGGTCAAAAAAATCTAATTAAAATAAAACAAGGAGTGTTATCTATGGGTCCGACAATTGCGTTAATTCTGGCTGCGATAATCGCATTTTTCGTCATCGTCATGATTTTCGCCAGCAGGTTCAAGAAATGTCCGTCCGACAGGATCATGGTCATCTACGGTAAGACATTCGGAAAAGGTTCCTCGATATGCATACATGGCGGCGCGAGCTTCGTCATACCGGTGATACAGGACTACGCCTTTCTTTCACTGCGCCCCCTGCAGATTGAAGTCAATCTCGGTAACGCGCTTTGCAAACAGAATATCCGAATCAATGTTCCGTCGGTGTTCACTGTCGGAATAAGCACTGATCCGATGATCATGAACAATGCCGCTGACCGTCTTCTCGGACTGACTCCTGATGCCGTCACGGAGCTTGCCAGGGACATCATCTTCGGACAGCTGCGACTTGTCATCGCCTCGATGACAATCGAGGAGATCAACGCCGACCGCGAAACCTTCCTGAAGAACGTCGAGAACAACGTCGGAGAGGAGCTCAACAAGGTCGGTCTCGAACTGCTGAATGTCAACATCACAGACATCACCGACGAAAGCAAATATATCGAAGCCATCGGTAAGAAGGCCGCTTCTGAAGCCATCAACAGGGCGAAGATCGATGTCGCCGAGCAGGAGAAGGTCGGTTCAATCGGTGAAGCCGAAGCCAAGAAGGTGCAGATAGTCTCAGTCGCAAAGGCTGATGCCGATGCGCTGGCAGGAGAAGCCGACATCCGCAGGCAGCAGCGAATCCTCGTCTCCAAGGCTGAGGCGGAAGCACAGGCCGGTGAAGCCGAGAACAAGAAGAACCAGCGCGTTTCCGTTGCAAAGGCCGATGCCGACGCCCAGGCTGGCGAGGCGAACGCCTCCAAGGACCGCCGTATCGCCGTCAAACAGGCTGAATCTGAAGCTGTTAACGGTGAAAATCTCTCGTCCATCGAGATTGCAAAATCCAACGCAGTCCGCGCCGAACAGGAAGCCGAGGCATTCAGGAAGGCTGAAGCCGCGAAGCGCGTGGCCGACGCCCAGATCGAGAAGGCGCATTATGACGCTGAAAAGATTGCCCAGACCGCACGTGCCGACATGGAGCGCCAGAAGCAGATAGCTGAAGTGGTCGTCCCGACAGAAATTTCCAAGCAGCAGATTGAAATATCCGCCGAGGCCGAAGCCGAGAAGACACGCCGCGAGGCCAAAGGCCAGGCCGATGCGATATTCGCAAAGCTCCAGGCCGAAGGCCGAGGCAACTACGAGATCCTCAAGGCGAAGGCTTCAGGTTTCCAGGAGATCATCAAGTCCTGCAACAATGATCCTGATGCCGCCGCCAAGATGCTCCTCATCGAGAAGCTCGAATCCATCGTCAGCCTCCAGACCGAAGCCATCAAGAACATCAAGATCGACAAGGTCACTGTATGGGAAGGCGGACAGAATTCCGCCGGAGGAAAGACATCCACCGCCAATTTCCTCAGCGGCATGATGCAGAGCCTGCCTCCCCTCCACGATGTTGCAAACATGGCGGGAATTGATCTGCCGGGCTACCTCGGAAAAGTCAAATATGAGAATGAAACCCAGACCGCGGAATCGAAAAAGAAATAAGAGGAGAGAATGAAAAAACTTCTTTTTCTGGCCATAGCCTTTTGCCTTTCAGCAGCATGGCTTGTAATCGCCCAGGAGGCAGGACATCCTTCTCTTGGCAAGGATGCCCCGGTGTTCAAACTGGATCTGCTTGACGGTGGGACCTGCGATCTTTCAGCCTTAAAAGGCAAGAAGATAATCGTCCTGGACTTCTGGGCGACATGGTGCCCTCCTTGCAGGAAAGCTCTTCCGATACTTGCGGAAGTCACCGCCGGATATGCCGACAAGGATGTCGTCTTCTATGCCGTGAACATCAGCGAGGAGAAGGACAAGATTAACGCTTTCCTCGCCAAGGAGAAGATCAAGTGCAATGTGGCGCTGGACAAGGATGCCGCAGTGGCGAAGCTTTATAATGTCGACGGCATCCCACAGAGCGTCATCATCGGCAAGGATGGACTAGTCCAGGTCGTACATGTCGGACTTGTTGCTGACCTCAAAGACAAGCTGAAGAAGGAACTTGAGGATCTGATCGCCGGGAAATCCCTGGTAAAGTAGGTACTTGCTTAAGCATGTACCATCTTAGGACAGCCTAAAGGCCCTCCCTACTTGAAGATCAGATACCCTGCCGCGAGGATCGCAAACACCTTCACCAGCATTGAGAACGTATTGTTCTTTATATATTTCACCGTCTTCACGCCTATCAGCGAACCTATGACAAGCGCCGGTATCATTTCTGCATTGAATAGAAGGGTGTCCCTGGTTATGAAACCCAGTTCCCAGCTGAACGGAACCTTGCTGGTGTTGAGGATGAGGAATATCCATGCAGTCGTCCCTATGAAGTTCTCCTTAGGCAGGCTCAGCGCCAGCAGATAGATGGCGAAGACAGGTCCTGCTGCATTGGCTGTCATGGTCGTTATCCCGCCAATCACCCCGATGATCGCCGCGAAGTACCAGCTATGCGGGATGTGACGTGTCTTCTCGTCGCTTGCCCTGTTAAACCATTCACCTACAACAAGCATTCCGATGACAACCGCTCCGATGAACTTCTTGAAGTCGGCCTGGGATATTCCGGAATATTTCATGAAGACCCAGCCGGCGGCGATGCCGGCAAAAGCCCACGGCAACGCCCTGAGGATGTGCTTCCACTGTGCATGCCGGCGGTAGAAGTAGACACCTATTATATCACCCATGATGAGCATCGGGAGAAGGATGCCGGTCGATTCCTTGGGAGGGAAAATGCACGCCATCAGCGGAATGGCAAGAATACCCGCCCCGCTTATCCCGCTCTTGGAGAATCCGATGAAGAATGAGGATACGAAGGCGAGGATCCAGAACATCAGCGGACTGTCAATGTTGGAAAATGAAGGCATAGGCCCTTTTGGTTGAAATTCAGGGCTATATCATGCTATGGATTAACCCATTTTCAAGACATGTGGAGGATTCAATCGCTGATTTCAATCTTGCCAGACAATTCTCCGGTTTCTACTGCTGTGGGGCGCGGGCATCCTGCCCGGCGTATTTGTCTATATCCCCCTCTGCCTTGAGTCCACTGCCTGCCATGGCGTAGTTTCTTTACGGAGCCAGGCCGTCTGCCATCTTATTTATCTTCTTAAGCTCGAACAATCCGAACTGGCGCAACTCAGGCCACTGAACGGAGCTTGTATCAAATCCGGCGACAGACGTCAACTCATACCCCTCCCCCAGCTCTGAGAGTTCACGCTTCCGCCTGTCCGGTGATATCAGGTAGACCACCTGCCTGCCCTCAGCCAGATAATCTTCAATCTTCTTTTTCTTCATCGCTGCAAGATCGCTCTGCTTGTGGCTGCGGTAGAAATCCTGCAGCCTTGAAAGCCTCGCCTCCTGCTGCCTGACACCTATTCCCCAGCCGGATTTCAAACCCCACTGAAGGTTGAAGACATCCAAGTTGTAGTAGCGGAAGCTGCAAAGCGTCCTCAGATAGCTGCCGCAGTTCCACTCTGAAAAGATCACCGCGTCATCCTTGAGGGATGACGAGAGCATTTTCGCGCATTCCGCAACCGCCTTCGATGCCGGAGAGGAAACAACCTGCGCAATCCCTGATTTTGACTGTTCAATCCTGAATCCCAGGATCATCGCCGCAAAGATGAAAACCGCAAACCAGCGGCGTGATGCCGAAAGCGGCACTTTGTCGACAAGCGCGAACGCCGAACCTATGAACGCCGGAAAAAGGCAGACGAAGAAACGTATGTACGGCATGCTTCCGCCTGCCCAGTAATATGTCGCATGGAGGATTATGAGAGGAAGCACCCAGAATATCCTCATCAGGCTTTCCGACCACGGACCAATCGCAAGCATTCCGACCAGGCCGACCTCCAATGTGAGAAAAAGCCCCTCATGGCTCATTCCCGACCATATGGCAGGAAGCATTTTCACCATCTGGCTCCAGGTATAAGCATACTGTTCGTTTGAGAAATAATATCCTGTGGTGAGGAATCCGCCGTACATCATCTTATTATAGATAAAGAGGATGCATGGGAAAAGGGCATATGCCGCAACAAGTACTCCGACCGAGATAAGCGGGCCGTATCCTGGATTCGGAGTTTCTGTATCCTTCTTCTTCCTCCGATACCTGATCACATCGCTGAGATATGGAAAGATCCTTGAGGCAATCGCAATGGCGACCACTATTGCAAGAAGGGCCTCCGTGAACCTTACTGTACATGCGAATCCGAGGACAAGAGCACATCCCAAGGCGTCCTTCCATCCGCCTTCACGCCTCCATTTGAACAGGAAATACATGCCCCAGGTCACCGCGCAGATGTCGAGAGAATGCGTGAGCAGATATCCCGTATATACGAGGAACAGCCTGTTGAACGCAAGACACGCCGTAGCCAGGAATGCTGCAAACGACGACATCCATAGCCGGAAAAGCAGAAATGCACCAACAAGAGTAATCACACCGCAGACAGGGCTCACCCAGAACATCGCAACATCTCCGCCGATCTTGTAGAAGACCGCCATTACGGCGGGATAGCCTGGGGCGAACTTCGGACTCACCTCACCTTTCCCGTTCTCAATCCAGACATGGTTCTGGTAATAGAAGATGTCGTCGTCCTTTACAGCAAGCGGACCTCCATTGGCAATCCTTTTCGCAAGCAGGAGATATCCTTCGCAGTCGATCTCACGGTAGGCGGAGGTAAAATTGGCGATCTCGATCCATGCATAGACGCAGACAATGACGGCAAGTCCCCCCCAGGGGAGGATCCTCGAGATCAGCGGAAGAAACTTCCTGAATTTCAAAATTATTCCCATGGATCCCCATCTGGAACGGCATGTTGGATCGCCAGCTAAATCTTCTATTCCAACATGAGATTGTTCAATCGCGCAAATTAGACATTGTAAGAGAATACGCAAGATTTGGCAATTCAAGGGATCTTCAGGATTTTTGCCTGAATCCTCTCTGGCGTGCCGCCTCATACAGGAGAATCGTCGTAGCAGTGGAGACATTCAAGGAGTCGGCAAGCCCCAGCATGGGGATCCTGACGTTGAGATCGGCGTTCTTCAGCCAGAACTCGCTGAGTCCATACTGTTCGGCGCCGACGACTATCGCAATCCCCGCAGTCATGTCGATGTCGGTGTAGTTCTTATCGGTGTGTGGAGTTGCCGCCAGAGTCCTTATCCCATGCTCTTTCAACCACACCGAAGCCTCCTGCGAAGAGGTTTCCGCCAGAGGGACCGAGAACAAAGTGCCCGTGCTTGCCGTTATGACATTAGGATTATAGATGTCAGTGCATTTGTCGCATACTATGATACCGTCTGATCCCGCTGCATCGGCGGAACGGAGTATCGCCCCCAGGTTTCCGGGCTTCTCTATCCTCTCAGCCACGAGGTAAAGACCTTTCTCTACAAATGGCAGGGATTCCAGCTTGTGTTCTCTGACTTCAGCAATTGCAATAAGCCCTTCGGGACGGTCACGGTATGCGAGCTTC
>CAZDNQ010000266.1:0-6832 GCA_964506605.1 uncultured Victivallis sp.
GTCGGCGCTGCCGACTGTCGGACCTATCGGCAGCATGTCGATGGACGCACGGTTCTTCGGGGCATAGACGAATTTTGTGATTCCGGTGCTCTGAACCACGGAGTTCTTTTCGTCCTTGATACCGTTCGGCCTGTCAAGCTTCTCCACTAGATCATCGATGTACGGGACAAGCGCCACAGGCATGTTGATCGTCAGTATCTGACGTTTGTTCGCCTTGTCGCTCATCCTTTCCACGCTGGATTCCTTGTAGTAGCGCTTCACTGCTCCCTGCACGAACGGCGTGATGTCCACCGAAAGTGTATTCTTCAACTCGTATACCTTCGATGTCATGTAGGTCTGATCCCGGTCTTCGATGACCTTGATCTCCCTTGTCTCCTGCGCCGGAGCGGCAGCTGTGAAAAAGATCAGGGCTGCGGCTCCGTATAATACTTTAAAATTCATTTTCTATTCCTTTAAATGTAACACAGGCATCCTGCCTGTGGATTTATTGTGTTTTCCATATGATCAAGACAAATTCAAAAAAGTCCGTGCGCGATGGGGCGACATCGGCAGCAATTCTTAAGCTGGAAGTCGGTCATCCTGTTCTTATATCTTTTGTCTTCGAAATATTTCATTTTGGATAGGCCTTCATATTACATAGTCGTTAAGGAACAGCTTTGCATGACGGGGAATGACGAATACTTCCTGCCCTTCGAAAAGCACAAGCTCATGCCGTCCTTCATGTGACAGCTCGACATTCAAATGACTGTCGCCTGGGCCTGCAAGTTCTATTTTCACCGTCGGACCTGCCGACTGTATTCTTAAAATTCTTGCGCTGACACCGCCGCCTTCGGTATCTGTCAGGCTTATGTCAAGCTCGTGCGGACGCACGAACAGCCTTGCCGACTGATCACTTATCTGGACGTTCGCCAGATTGGGAGAATCAACGACAAGCGATCCGAAAACAGCCTTGCCACCCTCGACTCTACCATGGAAAAGGTTGACGTTCCCAAGGAAATTGATCACGAATTCAGAGCGGGGCCGGTGGAAGACGTCGTCGGGAGTCCCCTCCTGCTCGATCCTGCCTCTGTTCATTACAACGACCCTGTCCGCAACTTCGAGCGCCTCCTCCTGGTCATGCGTCACGAAGACACTGGTCACATGTATTTCATCGTGCAGGCGGCGCAGCCACCTTCTCAGCTCCTGGCGCACCCGCGCATCCAGGGCGCCGAACGGTTCGTCGAGGAGGAGCACCTTAGGTTCGATGGCGAGCGCCCTTGCAAGGGCGACCCTCTGTCTCTGCCCCCCGGAAAGCTGCGATGGCAGACGCCCCTCCATCCCCTCTAGCTGGACAAGCTTGAGAAGTTCAACGACCTTTTCACGTATCTTCTGCGGTGATGGACGCAGGCTGCGCGGACGCACCTTAAGTCCGAACGCCACGTTCTCGAACACATTCATGTGCCTGAACAAGGCATAGTGCTGGAAAACAAATCCAACGTTGCGGTCACGGACATCCTTGTCGGCGACATTCTGCTCATGGAAGCGGATCTCCGAGCCGGAATTGCCGTCGAAGGTCTCAAGCCCCGCGATTATACGGAGCAAAGTCGTCTTCCCGGATCCGGAAGGTCCGAGAAGTGCGACAAGCTGGCCGTCCGGTATCTTGAGATCGACCTTGTCCAGCGCCCGGTATGTTCCGAACGTCTTGCTTATGCCTATGATGTCAATGCTCATGTCTTTGCTCCTTCAATCGCCGATATTGCGGCAGACTCCTCTAGGATCTGCCTGTTCTTCCATTCGACCACGCTCTTTGCGGCAAGAGTCGCCAGGGCGAGCATGGCCAGCAGCGACGATACTGCGAAGGCCGCCGCAAAATTATATTCGTTGTAGAGTATTTCGACATGCAGGGGGATGGTGTTGGTCTGGCCGCGGATATGGCCTGATACCACCGACACTGCTCCGAATTCGCCCATCGCCCTGGCGTTGCACAGGATTATTCCGTAGAGAAGGGCCCACTTGATGTTCGGGATGGTCACCCTCCAGAAAGTCTGCCATCCGCTGGCCCCGAGGGAAATGGCCGCGTTCTCCTCGTCGCTCCCTTGTTCCTGCATCAGCGGGATAAGCTCGCGTGCGACGAAGGGGAACGTGACGAAGACCGTCGCAAGTATGATGCCGGGTATCGCAAAGATGATCCTGAAGTCGTGCTCGCTGAGCCAGGAGCCAAGCCATCCCTGCCGTCCGAAAAGCAGTACGAATACAAGGCCCGCTATCACCGGCGACACTGCGAACGGCAGATCTATCAGGCTTATCAGGAAGTTGCGCCCCGTGAAATTGAACTTTGCCACCGCCCACGCGATTGACAGGCCGAAGACAACATTCAACGGCACCACTATTACCGAGACAAGCAGAGTAAGCCTTATTGCCGAAAGTGCCATCGGATCTACCAGGCTTTTGAAATACACCGAAGCCCCCTTGCGGAACGCCTCCGTGAACACCGCCGCCAGCGGGACAACGAGGAACAATCCCAGGAAAAGCACGGTGATGGAGATCAGTATCCATTTCACTGCGGACGTATCTCCTGTTTTTGCGATTTGGGCCTGCCCCGGATGAATATTGTTTGCAGGAGTTCCAGTCATGATCAAGCCCTCCTCTGATGACGGCTGAACCACCACTGCGCCGTGTTGATGAAGAGCAGTATGATGAAGGAAAATGCAAGCATTACGGTGGCGATAGCAGCCGCCCCTTCATAGTTGTATTCTTCAAGCTTGAAAATGATCAGAAGGGAGGTGATCTCCGTCTTCATCGGCATGTTGCCGGATATGAACACGACTGAGCCGTATTCTCCAAGGGCGCGCGCGAACGCCAGCGTGAATCCGGTCAGCAGCGATGGGAAGAGCAGAGGGAATATCACACGCCTGAACGTCTGCCACCGTGTCGCACCGAGGCTTCTTGCCGCGTCTTCAAGCTCCACGTCCAGCTCCTGCAGCGCCGGCTGCACTGATCTCACCACGAAGGGCAGTCCGATGAAGATCAGCGCTATCGTGATCCCCAGCGGTGTGAACGCCGTCTTTATCCCCAGCGGTGCAAGAAGAGATCCAATCCATCCGTTTGGCGCATAGATCGTCGCAAGGGCTATGCCTGAAATCGCCGTGGGCATTGCAAAAGGCATGTCCACTATCGCATCCAGGATCTTCCTCCCGGGAAACTCGTATCTTACAAGGGTCCAGGCGACGACAAGCCCGAAGACGGCATTCACCAGTGCCGCCGTCAGGGAGGCGCCGAACGTCAGCTTGTACGACTCCACCACACGGGCGTCGGTGACAATATCCCAGAATTGCACCCAGGTCAGCGATGTGACTTTCGCCACCAGCGCCGCCAGAGGCAGCAGGACAATCAGGCTCAGATACAGCACGCCGTATCCAAGCGTCAGTCCGAATCCCGGCAGAGGTGACCATTGTTTGATTGTGAGTTTCATTAGTTCAATTCCAAAAGGTAGGGATGGCTCTCCGAGCCGTCCGTTCTTAAGATGGCGCTCTCGGAGAGAACTGCCCTAACTTCTTTTGAATTCCTATTTGACTGGTTTGTATATCTGGTCGAATATCCCCTTGTCCTCGAAATGCTCAGGCTGCGCCTTCTTCCAGCCTCCGAAGACATCATCTATTGTGAAAAGATCGATCTTCGGGAATTTGTCAGCATATTTTGCTGCGACTTCCGCAAGGCGCGGGCGGTAGAAGTTCTTTGCAGCTATTTCCTGCCCTTCGGGGGAATACAGGTATTTCAGATATTCCTCCGAGACTTTCCTGGTGCCGTGCTTGTCGGCGACTTTGTCGACAATTGTTACAGGAGGCTCTGCAAGAATGCTTATGGAAGGCGCGACGATTTCAAACTTGTCAGCCCCGAATTCCTTTAGGACGAGGAACGCTTCGTTCTCCCAGGCAAGCAGGACATCTCCTATTCCTCTTTGGGCGAATGTGACAGTTGAGCCGCGGGCGCCAGAATCAAGGACAGGGACGTTCTTGAAGATGGACTGGACAAACTCCTTGGCTTTTGTCTGCGCCTTCTTAACCTCCTCAGAATCTGGTGAGGACTTTACCTTTCCCAGATCCCCCAGCTCCTTCTTGAGTATGAATCCCCAGGCCGCAAGATAGTTCCATCTTGCCCCGCCTGATGTCTTCGGATTAGGAGTAATAACCGACACACCCGGCTTTGCAAGATCATTCCAGTCCTTTATGCCTTTCGGATTGCCTTTGCGGACGACAAATACTATCGTTGAGGTATAAGGGGAGCTGTTGTCGGGCAGACGCTTCTGCCAGTCTGGAGGGATGAGCTTTGACTTTTCTGCTATGGCGTCAATGTCTCCTGCAAGTGCAAGTGTGACGACATCCGCGTCGAGTCCATCTATCACCGCCCGCGCCTGTTTTCCTGAGCCTCCATGCGACTGCTGTACCGAAAGGGTGTTGCCCGTCTTTTCCTTCCAGTATTTGACGAAGGCGGCGTTGTACTGCTCATATAGCTCCCTGGTCGGATCATATGAGACGTTTGTAATGAGTTCGTTTGCAGCCTGGAGATATCCTGACACTGTCAGGACCGCGGCTCCAGCTAAGATTTTAAGGCTTCCTGAAAAAACAGACAAATAATTGAATTTCATTTTAATTTTCCTTTAGATAGAATTCTTGATTTAATTACGGATCGGTAACTGAAACTGGATCACATGCAGAAGGAAGGGCGGCAACATCGGGCAACGTAGATGCTGCCTGTGTAGTGGATTGCGAAAGACTTATCTGTCCTGTAAAATTTCATTTTCAACTTCCAGTCCTTTTTCACTGTTCAAATAATACACTTATATGTTTATCTGATTAATAAACATTATAACTATAATAAATTAATTTATAATGTCAAGTATTAATATATAATTAGTAGTGTATTATTTGTAAAATACTGTTTAATAACATGATATGTTAGCAATAATAATTAAATCAGGTATTTTCAGTTGATTTCCGGCTTAATATCCCGGAATATAGTCACTAGCTTTTCAGCAGGAGCTTTTTCCTTGGGAGTTTCATCAAGGACAACACCTTTCGCCTCCAGTTCCTTGAAGTTAAACTTTCTCGTCTAAAGACTTAGTCTGGTGTTTCTGGCGTTCCCACTCCACGAACTGGGCGCTCATTTCCTCCCAGCTCTTGCGCGGAGGCTTCGGAAACGATGTACCCCAGAACGACGACATTACAATAATGATCGCCAGGATCCTATAATGCCTTATTGCTCGTTTGCGAGAAAAAATGCAAATGAAATGTCCTGAGAAAATTCACTGTCAGAAGCGCGAACAAATCACCTTCCGTGGACGGCAACAGTGAAAAGAAAACTGTTGACAGGATGCCGGTCAGTCCGCCGAATACCCATTGTTGCGTCCTGATCGATGGCGAGGTTTTCGGCTCTATCAGCATGACGAAGGCGAAAAACAGGTTTGGGAATTGGAATATTTCCAGTCCGATCCCGTATGAGCCTGTCATGGATGCGCTTAGGATGCGGAACAATATGTATGAGAAAACCATGGAAAGACGGTTCATCCGGTAGAGAATGAAACCACCTGCCGTAATGACAAGGTAAGGGGATGAAAATCCCCACCAGTTGATTTTGTTCCCGAAGAGGAGGATCACGGTGGCCAGACCAAATGCGGCCGGATTGAAAATGTGTCTTGCATCTGCGGTCTGAAAGAGTTTCTTAGAGGCGATGGCGATGGCCGATGCAGCCCAGACGAGTTCCATGTCAGTTCCCGGCACGATGAGGATGCCGACGATGAGCCCGCTTATAACTGGGCTAAGGAGGGAGGTTGCTGGAATTTTCCCGTATATTGCAAACTCCGCAAAAACTGCTGTCAAAACCGCCAGGATAATCTGCGAAACGGCAGGTAGGAGTCCCGTGGATCCCCTGTAAAGAGAAAACAGGCAGAGTGCAACGATCAACAGAATCACACGGGTCTTCGGATTTTTAAGAAGTGCCGACGGAAGAGAGAAGCTATTCATGTTTCTCATCTCCTGAATCCAGGACGAGCAACGTCCCTTTCATCCCGCCATGCTCGCTGCCGCAAAAGACACTGCAGAATATCGGGTATTGTCCCGGTTTCCCAGGCGCTTTGAATGACACCTCCTTCTCCTTTCCCGCAGGTATGTCAGTGTTGAAGTCAATCTCAGGGATCATCATTCCATGGGTGACATCACGACTTTTCAGCGTCAGAACAACAGTTTCCCCACTCCTCACAATGAGCGGATCAGGGGAGAATCCGTACTGGAAGGCTTCGTATTGCACAATTCTTGTGCCATCGCGCAAAATCCCGCTTGGTACAAGATGTTCCTGCTTGGATTCCAGGGGTTTCGCTGACAGATCATGGCCGTGCTGTCCGGGAGAGGAGTGGTCATGCATCCTGCCGGAGATGGAGTCAGTTTTACCGCTGCGGGCCAGGAAGGTAGCCAGAAAAAGCAGAACCAGTCCCAGAATTCCGATCAGACGATAAAGAGTATCCTTCTTTGCATTATCCATTTCGCACCTTCATCTTTATCCGTTTGCTGCCTGTCATCGAACTAGATGTCCTGTTTCTCCCATTCCACGAACTGCCTGCCCAGTTCCTCCCGTTTCTTGAGAGGAGGTTTCTGCTTCGCCGTCTTTTTTACTTTGCATCAGACATCTTGACCGCCAGATGTAAAAGATGGCGGGATAGACCATGAGCTCCATGATCGTGGAGGTCATGACGCCTCCAATCATAGGCAAGGCGATGCGTTTCATCACATCCGCGCCAGCGCCGTGGCTCCACATGATCGGCATCAGACCTGCGATGATGACGCTTGCGGTCATGGCTTTC
>CAZDNQ010000267.1:0-6826 GCA_964506605.1 uncultured Victivallis sp.
TTGAATATTAAAATATATCAGAATAGATTAATTAAAGATTGGGATGAGAAAAAAATAGACGAGGACGAGGAAGCCGGGAAAGAGATCAATGCGATAGAAATATATGCTGATGAAGTGAATCAGGATATGGCAAAGGGTTATGCTGCAAAGTTATGGGAAAAAGGTAGTACAGCCAAGACTTTTAACGAGCATCTAAAATTCCTTTCTAGGGTTTTTCTGGCGACGGATCCTCGGTTCCTTTCCGAATGTAGGAATCCATTCGATTCCAAAATCGTCAAGAGGGAGAAGATAAATTCTTTAGATGTGCTGTCGCACAAGCCTCTGGAGCCTGAGCAGTTGAAGAAAGTTATTGCAGAAAGCGCCAAACATGGAGAAGATTTCAGAGACCTTTTTATTATAGGTTCCCAGACCGGCCTACGTCTTAAGGACGCCGTGAAACTCCAATGGGGGGCAATTAAGAAGGATGGATTTATTGAGACTGTTCCTTTTAAGACTGTTAAATCGGGGACTACTGCCAGAATTCCGATATCCAAGACGTTGCAGGAAGTGCTCGGCCGCCGCCGCAAAAGCAAGATGAACGAGTATGTCCTTCCGATGCTCGCTCAGCACTACGAGGACAATGTTCATTACGTTGTCAAGAGATGCAAGAATATTTTCGATATAGCCCTGGGTGCGGAAAACACTACGATCATGAAGGGGCAACGGAAACGCAGCGCTAGTATATTTAGTTTTCATTCTTTCAGAGCCTGCCTGATGTCCCTGATGGCCCAGCGAGATGTATCAACTCGCGATGCAATGCGCGTTTTCGGCTGGTCATCGCCGGAAATGATCCGCATCTACGAGCACGAACTTGAGAAGGCCAGAGGCCAGGCAGACGAGCGAACAAAGAAACTGTTCGGGGAAATATCCGAACTTCAGTTCAAGATTCCGGAAGTTGTCAATAAACCAAAGAAGTTGCATCCTGAAAAAAACATTCTTGAAGACCTTGTCGGCAAATATTCGAATCTGACTATCGCCAGAATCTACGGAATCTCTAATGTCGCCGTCAAGAAGTGGATGGACAAGTTTTGTATCGTACGCGATAAACGCATTGAGTCGGCTGATATTTCTGACGAGGAGATAGCACGGATACGAAGAAGCTTGCAGGTGGAGCATGAATGAAAAAGGAAACGGCTTGAACGTCTTGGAAGTCATAAAGGCGGATGAGCTTCGAAAATTGGAAGACATGCCTGACATGGTGATTTTTCCAGCTGACAATGAATTCCGATTTTTCCCTGACGGCGCTTATTCCGGCGAGCCTCCCATTTTTGAATTTGACGGGGAGGACCGCTGGGTGAAATTTATCGGGGCTCCATTCATTGAATTCATTGAGCCATCTAAGTCATGGTTCATGGATTGCAACAGGTTTATTTCCAGCGGTGGTATTGTTGCCTTTCTTCTGGATCCGGAAAATCATGCTAGCTTCCGAGATGCAATGATGTTTGCAAGTAACATGTATTGCCTGCACCTGTACAATATAAAAGGACAGTTTGCTGTTGATGATTTAAAGGGCGAGTATCTCATGAAAATGTCTTCAAGGCAGTTGCTGGAAAATCTTGAACTGCCTTTGATGGTAGGGTATTCCTCATGCGAAGGGGTAAATTTGAAATACCGGAAAGACGGTAGATTCATTAGATATACTGCTTGCTGGGGCGTGTCAGCAAAGCCCATTGTTGAGGAACTTGCAGCCATAGCCCTAGAAGGATCCCGTAAGAAATTCATAAAGACTGAACGGGATTGTCAGGCTCTCTCAGCATGTTATTGGGAATTCCTGGCAAAAATCAAAAAATCTTGCGATAAGAATTCTCCTGGCAAGAACTATAAAAGTATTATTTGCAAAGCACGACAATTTTGGAGAAAGATCTCCAGGGGGGATATTGATGCAAAGATACCTTTCTTGCAGTATCGTAACCCCCCGTTAACTATCGCTTCGATTCATGATTGTTATTATGACAGTAACTCTATGAATTCGATCGTTCCCTTGCCTACGCGGCTGATGCGCAATGGAAGCACCGCCAGCAACAGTCTCGAGAACAACCCCGATATATTGGCCATAGATAAAGACAAATGCGGCTGGCCTATTGCTGTTGCCAGAAAATTCGGACATGGATCCGTAGTCTTTCTCCCATCTTGCATCGACATAGAAAATTTTAAAAGCAAGCTCTCCGCCATCAAGGTCGCAGCGACTGGTGCAAGAGGATGGGACTTGCTCGAGAAGCTGGTGAAAACACCAGTAGCTGATACTGTGAAACATATAGTTAGTATACAGGGCAAAGATATCAAAAAGACTCCAGTCGTTGTTTTAAAGTATGTGCCGAACTGCGAACTTGAGCTTTCGGACAATGAAGCATTTACCATCAGCCTTGACGGTGCCCCAGATCTCAATGTTATGACAAAACATTTTATCGGCCTCATGGTGCTGCGCTATGCCTCTGAAGTTGGAAGTGGAATAATATTTACTAGGGATAGGCGTGCTGGCTCAAATAGAATAATGATGCTTGATAAAGATGGCAAGCCTGCAAAGCTTCCGGCGGTCGAAATCTTCAAAGGAACTAAGAAGATTAAGTCAGGGACTCCTATTGATGCCGAACCTAGTGCCAGGTTGAAGCGGACTGTATGCTACGCTATTTTCAACCATGAAGATGACATGTCCGACGAGAAGGACAAATTCCCAGTTAATCCCCCAGCTCAGCCGGGGGACTCACAATTGAAAATACCCAATGCCGAGACTAATGAGCAAATATATAAAATGGTCATGCGTGATGTTTATGATTCTGGACGTAAGGAGCGAAAGTTCAAGCTCAACGGATCAGCATTCAACTATATGTTTAGGAAGCTGAACCTTGAAATTAGTGTCCAAGCAAATGTTGTTGAAGAGCTTAAGTTTCTGAAGATTTCAAAGAGCATCCCCTGCGCCAAAGCTATAACTGAGACTATAATCCCATTCATCCTCTCCTAAGAGATTAATGCTTCCTAATAGAATGATGTTAGGCTAACATTAAACTACCATTATACTAACATGTGTTAGTGCTATCATTAAGAAATTCCTCCTCTATTATACCTTCATAGTTCAAATAAGTACACAGGAGGACTGAATGAAAGACAATACTGATGAAATAAGGTCAACCTTGGTCAAGTATATCTTTAAGGATGATGCTTCAAAAGAGACACTTGAAACAGCTCTGAATCTGTTCACGAGTGGAAATCAAAACATCACGCAAGACCGATATTTGAGCATTAAAGATGCACAGCAGTATACGACCCTCAGCAGGATCACGTTGTGGACCCATCGCAAAAACGGGAGGCTCAAATATCACAAAGTTGGCGGTCGTGTCGTATTCAAAAAATCTGATCTGGATCTGCTTATTACCGGGTAATTTATGAGGTTAAAACAACAATTTAAAGGAGTTTTTAAAGATGAGTACAAAGATTGAAAAATATTACAAGAGCCTCGAGAGGCTCTGCAACACACCTCCACGTAAAGGCGGGGAATATCATAAAAGGTAATGATCCTATGGACGAAGCAATCGACAACGCTCCAAGCATAGCCGAAGACTCGACGCTTATTTCCAAAGCGGTCGCCCCTGGTAGTGATGAACCGCTCCTGGGCAACAGTCCTTTATTTCAAGTTGATGGATGTGCAGAACGTAGTATATCTCTTCTCAAAGCAAATAAAGCAGAATTCGTAAATACAAAACCAGGAGACTTCCCTTCACTTGAAGATGAGTCCGAAGGGGAGGATAGAGTTGCTTGCGCAGAACCGCGTACACAGAAAAGCTCAGGTTTTATACCAGTAGGGCGCCAAGTGGCCGCATGTCCATATTTTTTACGCAGGAACACAGAATACACATATATGCTTTTTTATTTGTATGTACATGCTGAGTTCAAGGATACTGAACATCTCAGCTTCAAATACAATAAACCAATTAAGATAAAGCGTGGACAGTATTACACGGCATTCCGGTACTTGGCTGACGCCTGGCGTGTCTCAACCAGCAAGGTCAAGACATTTTTGAAAAAAATGGAGGATGCAGGGCAGATTAAAACGCAACATGAACCCAGCGGAACAATC
Organism: uncultured Victivallis sp.; assembly: GCA_964506605.1. Lineage (GTDB taxonomy): Bacteria > Verrucomicrobiota > Lentisphaeria > Victivallales > GWF2-50-93 > GWF2-50-93. The sequence goes on from CAZDNQ010000267.1 coordinate 4,112, forward strand.
ATAACTCTTTTATATTACGATGGATGTGTTCCCGCGACAAAGTCAAAAGGAACGCAAAATTAACACAAAATAAAACGGATATGAAACGCAATTGAAACGCAGTTCAAACAAATCCAATAAGGATAGAAGAAAGAGTAATAACAGATGAATAAGATTAAAATAGAAGGGACAGCCGATGTTTGAAAAAAATCTAGATCAGCCAACGATAGACTGGAGGGAGTGCGACTGCCTCCAGGAGGTGCCGGGGAACTTGCGGTGTTCCTCCGTTCAATCCTATCTGGCTGAAAGCCATGAACAGGAAGGCATTCAGACCTCTGTCAAGCAATACATTGAAGATGTGAGAAAGCAGAATCTGCGGTCGCTTTTGTTCTATGGTCCTCCAAATACTGCAAAGTCGCATCTGTCTGTTGCTATTTATCGGGAAATAGTACCGCACCTCATCAGGAGGGATAGCGGAGGTTGGTGTCTTCAAGATATTTACAACAAAACCCAGACGATGCAAAATCATTTCTGGATCAGGGGTGACCAGCTTAAAGACGCGCTATGTCCGAAGTTGGACTGTCCTGGCAGATACACATCATTTCATCTGCAGACAGCACTGTTCGGAGTTCTGGACGACATCGATAAATATCCCTCTGGAAACTGGGCAAGCGCCCTCTATGGCCTCATTGAAGATAGGACTGCAGGTCGTTTGCCAACAGTGATTTCGATGAATCTGTCGCCGACTAAATTTGTAAAGAAATATCGTGAATATGGGGCTCCCATACTGAGCCGCTTAATGCGCAATGGAACTCTGTTTGTCAAAACGTGTTAATTAGCAATGTGATAGGAAAATAACGCCGCAAGGCAAAACACAAAGGAGAGAGAAATGGGAAATCAGGAATCGCAAGTCGGCCTTCAGGAAAATAACCTTGAAGTGGTCGTGCCATCGAACGCAAACAATGGCGTAGGGATTGCCGCACAGGCAGTTCCACTAAAAAGAAAGCGGGGACGTCCCCGCAAACATCCCGTTGTGCCATTTGCCCAGCCGGTATCCGCGACTGTGGCGGAAGCGCAGAATGGCGGCAGCAATGCGTCGGATGCTGTCAAGTGAAGATAACCGGACTGAACAGCCTGATGGACAGGGAGAAAGAATTAGAGATATCAGCCCATAAGGGCAAGCAGGCACTGCAGCTGGATCTGCGGACAAGGAGACGGAATTATGGAAAAGAAGAAGGAAGCCGGCGTAGGCATGAAGGCACACTACGGGGAGAGGCCAGAAAATAAATTGGACGGGTACACAGAGCGGACAAGAACAGTCCCGAGAATATTGCTCGGGAGCGGCGCACGCTTCAGACGGGTGCAATTCTACGGCGCTGAAGGGTGTCTGGTGCTCGAAAATGATGGGCACCTCTGGGTTGATCTTGAGGGGATCTGCCAGGAGCTTGGGCTGGATCTGGAGGCACATTGCGCCGGCATCAGGAAAGTTCCGGATTTCAAACTGAGGATATTCGTGTGTGACGACCCTCTGCTCGGCGAGTTTGAGTCGCCCTGCCTTGCAGCCGACCAGATCGGCGCATGGATATTCATGATTGATCCTGGTCTGGTTGCTGCCGATGCAAGGTCGGTGCTATCAATATACCGACGGGGGCTGCAACGCGCCGTGAACGACTTCTGCCAGGCCTTAAAGCTGGAAGCCGCGGTCGTGACAAAGGAGTCCGTCAGGATAAGGCTCATGGAGTTAATAGAGGCGAATTCCAAGATACTGGCTCTTTGCAGTAAACTTATCTTCGAGGAACAGCAGCGGCACAGGGAGATTGTCTGATGATTGCGACCATTGGCAGTCTAGTTCCACAGCAGTTGCAGACGGACACGCAACGTCCAGACGTACGAACATTGGCCGGTGACCTGGTCAAGCTCGTGATACAGGTAAAGATCTTTGAAGGCCGCATTGAGGCTCTGAAGAACAGGATCGGTACCGACGAGGTCGCTGAAGCAGGCGACATCACATCGGAAGCTCAAAACACCCTCGAGGAGAAGGCGGAACAGTCATAAAATACTATAGCTTAGAGCCGGATCGGCGCATGCGTTGGTCCGGCTAGCAACCCTTGAATTAGAAGACATATGAACAAATAGGAGGAGAAATTATGACAACATTGACAAAACGGATACGGGAGGTGGTGCGGAAGAGAATTGCCGGTATCCGCGAAAGAGCCAAAGATGAATTTGGTCGAATAAACATAGACAATAAAAAAGCCAATTTAATCATGGAGGACAATATGGCTGCTATCGAAAAAGGAAATGGCGCTCGGTCCGGTGATGAGATTGTTCCACAGGCTGATGAGGGAACAATCAATGGCATCGAAACAGAGAAACCGGAGACGGTTCCAGCGACCGTGCCCGATGTTCCGGTACATAGAAAAAGAGGACGTCCAAGAAAAACACCGATTTCAGGCGCTGTCAGTGGGATTGCAACTACAGAAGTGCCAATGCCTGAAGAAGTGGTGAAGGAGGAACGAGTATGAACATGCCCGTATATGCTCCAAACTATATGCTGTCGCAGGTGATGACTATTGGCGTCTATACCGACGATTTGTCAAATTTGCTCACGGACTGGGGGCTCATGAAAAAGGTGAATATTTGTCACGGCGCATGGCTTTACACTATCAACAGTGACTACATGGATGCAGGGCTCGGATATTTGGTTTATGGCGACAGTGCCGGTGGCATTTCACC
>CAZDNQ010000268.1:0-6770 GCA_964506605.1 uncultured Victivallis sp.
AAGGCTCAGGACAGCCGAGGATGACAATCTACGATCTGGCGCAGGCGGCAGGAGTTTCGACCGCGACCGTCTCGCGCGCCCTCAAGAACGATCCCCTGATCAAGCTTGAGACGAGGATACGCATCAAGGATATGGCGGAGAAGCTCAGCTACCGCCCCTCATCGATTGCTGCAAGCCTGGCAAGGGGCCGCAGCGGCAGGATCGGACTCCTCCTCCCGCATATCCGCAATCCGTTCTATTCGACGCTGAATGCAACCTTGATAGACACTGCAAGGGAGCGCGGATACGAGATTGTGACCGGATATCTGGAGAGCGGCACCGACAAGATGCTCAGCTCCTTCCTCAACATGCATCTCGACGGCATCATAATGGAGATACGCGACTGGTCCGAAAACGCCGCGAGGATCGCGGAAATCGCCGCCAGGCCGGGCGCAAAGCCGATCGTCCTGCGCCGCCGCGTGGAGGACAGCTATCCGCTTGACGCCATATATCCCGATCTGTCCGGTGCCGCAGTGACCGTCACGGAATATCTGCTGAAGCTGGGACACCGCAGCATCGCCTTCTTCGGCACACAGGACGAGGAACGCGGAACGAGCTTCAAGAAGACTGTCGCAAAATGCAAGCCAAAGGTCCGCTCATCGTTCATAAATACAGATCCGACGCCCCAGGCGACCTACGAATCGGCTCTTTCAGTCCTATCCGGAAAAAACAGGCCTACTGCAATAATCACCATGAACGACTATTGCGCCTTCGGCGCGCTCCGGGCGGCGGCTGAACTTAAGATCAGGATCCCGGAGGAACTCTCCATAGTCGGATTCGACGACATCGAACTTTCATCTTTCGGATACATCCCCCTGACGACTATGCGCCTGCCGACCGACAAGCTCGCTTCGAGCCTGCTGGACATGATCATCGCCAGGATCGAAGGCGACAAGACGCCTCCGAAGCACGAGATGATGCCCCTGACGCTTGTCGAGCGCGCATCGTCAGGCCCGGTGAAAGCTTAACAAGAGGTTGAATATAGCAAGAGAATAGTTTTGTTCGTAGTTAACGCATTTTTGCGTGTTCTTCATTTTTAAACTACACAGCCAATAATGGCTTAACTACCAACATGAAGATATCAATACTTAAAAGGAATAGAACCATGTTGAGTTTCAGGATCACTGCACATGCAAGCGGCGGCAGGACCGTCGTCTTTGAATTCAAATCAATGAAGAAGGCTTCAATGCGGAAGGATGGTTTTTCCGCAGCTCTCGACGGGAAGTTCCCGTGCGGGGTGAAAATAGTTCCGCCGCCGGGAACCGTCCTTGAAAAAGTCGTATATGCGGCGAGTACACCGCTTCCAAATTTCCATGAGGTCATCGTGCCCGACACCGGCCGCTCGTTCTGCGACCTCACGCAGCTGGTCACTTTCTGGGGGAAACCTGTCATCTCAAGGATACACAACGTCAGGATGCCGGTCTGGATCTTCACCGGACAGGACCATTGCACCGATCTCGCGTTCGGCGTGGTCGGAAAAGTTTTCGAGACTGATTTCATCCCGACGGAACCCGGTCGCGCCAGGGCGCTTGTCGCCTGGATGCGCAGGCTCACACTTGAGATCCACCGTGGAACCGACTCATATCCGATACCGTCTACGGCGCTCGCGGCGGACGGCTCCCTTTCCGAATCAGTATACTTCGCAGAGAAGTACAGCGCTCAAAGGGAGAACTGGATCCTCACGCTCAGGGATTTTTCCGCGAAACTCGCAGAATTCCTCGGCAGTTCCCCTCGCACGACAAAGGACACCATGCAGCCGTTCTGGTGCTCATGGACCGACTGGCATTCGGACACGGTGGACCAGAAGCTTGTCATGGAGAACGTCCGCGAAGGCTTAAAACTCGGAATAAAGAACTATATAATCGATGACGGCTGGTTCGGTCCGGGACTCGACAGCGACTGGGATGTCAAGCTCAACATCGGCGACTGGAAGCCGGATCCGGTGAAGTTCCCGAAGCTGAAGCAGCTGGTGAAGGACATCCACAAGGCCGGCGGAAACGCGGTCATGTGGTGCGCCCCGCACGCAGTCGGGGAGGCGGCGGAATGCTTCGAGGAGAGGAAGCCCTATTTCATGGAGACGAAGCCCGGCGTCGCCTATCGGACCGGAAACGGATACTACCCGCTCTGCATGCAGTGCCCTGACGCGCGGCAGATCATGGCGGACCTCGCCGGCAGGATGATCGACGAATACGACATCGACGGTTTCAAGCATGACCTCTTCAACAACTATCCAGACGGCCCCTGCCAGAGCAAGTCGCACAGGCATGACACGCCGAGCATGATCGAAGGGCTCCGCATGTGCCTTGAGCAGCTGGACAATGTCTCCAGGAAGAGGAAGAAGGATTTCATCGTTGAGCTGAAGCAGAACTACGGCACCCCTGCCCTCTACCAGTACGGGACCTGCCTCCGGGCGGGCGACACGCCATACAATCCTGAAGGCAACTATGTGAGAACCGCCTACCTCAACGCATATACGCCATACAGCATCAATGATTATCAGACGCTGACGAACAATGATCCTGTCGAAGCAAGCGCCGCAATAATAATAAAGATGCTGTCTGTCGGGATACCGACATATTCGAACGATCTTCCGAACCTCAAGGAAGGGCACAAGGCGTTCCTACGCTTCTACCACAAGTGGTATCTGGAGAGGTTATCGCAGTTCATGAATTTCAGGATTCCTCTTGATGCTGATCTCGGATCATGGTATCTTCCGGGCAAAGAGGACATTTATTTCATGGTGAACAGATGCACCTGCATCGAGGTGCAGCGTACTGGAAAATTCCAGATTGCATGCGGCGCATACGGCGACGAGATCGATCTAGTCCTGCCGGAGAAGATGAAGGTGGAAGTGAAGATGTCCCTACCATTTCCGAAGAAGGAATGGAGTAAGACATACGGTCCGGAGAAGATCATCAGGCTGCCTCTTGTCACTGGCGCCATGTATAGCGTGAAATGTTAAATTAGGAGAAGACAATAATGCAGGCATATCCGCATTTTTCGAAAAGGAAGGTTGAGATTCTGGACGGAGTCTGGGACTTCTGTTTCCTCGGTGAATCCGTGAACCTGGACACTGTGGACGTCAGGAAGGCAGTCTACAAGGAAATCATGCCGGTGCCAGGAGTGTTCGACGTATCGCCGGATTATCCCGGCAAACGCGGCACTGCGGTCTACAGGCGCAAGGTGATGACGGATCCGGAATCACGAGTCAAGCTCAGGCTCGGAGGCCTCGGCCTCTGGGCGAGGATCTACTGGGACGGGAACGCGGTCGGCACCGACGATCTTCCATATTCCGGAGTCGAATTTGAATTCCAGTCAGGCAAAGGGGCTGAACATGAGCTTGCCATCCTCATCGACAACCGTCTTGATTTCAAGAGGACACCCCTCTTCTCGCAGTATTATGACTTCTACGGTTTCGGCGGAATCTACAGGAGCGTCGAACTTCACCAGCTGCCGAAATGCAGCATTGAAAGGGTGCGCGTCACGACTCTCGACATCAAGACCGGACTTGTCTCTATTGACATCGCGCTCTCGGGAAAGATTCCTGCGAAGTTCGCATTCAACCTCGCATTCGACGCCAGGAAGGATGAAGGATTCTGCGAGAGCGTCAAGGACGGCCATGTCAGAATCGAGGTGAAGGTTCCGAAGTTCAAGCTATGGTCTCCTGAGAAACCGAACCTGCATACGGTGTCCATAAGCACGATGGACGACGAGATCACCGAGCGTTTCGGCGTACGCCAGGTCACGGCCGCAAAAGGTCAGATCAAGGTGAACGGCAGGCCCCAGAAGCTTCTCGGCTACTGCCGCCATGAATCGCACATGGAGTTCGGTCCGGCACAGCCGCTGCAGCTGATCTTCGAGGATCTTCAGAACCTGAAGGACCTCGGATGCAACTTTGTACGCGGGACGCATTATCCGCAGGACCAGCGTTTCCTCGACCTCTGCGACCAGCTGGGAATCATGGTCTGGGAGGAGTCGATGGGCTGGAACAACTATCCCGAACATTATGCCGACAGGAACTTCTTCGACGCGCAGGTGCGGCAGACGCAGCTGCTGGTCAGGAACAGCTACAACCATCCATGCGTCATCATCTGGGGTTTCCTGAACGAAGGCAACTCCGAGACTGAAAGCTGCAGGAAGATGTACAGCACTCTCTTCAAGACGATCAGGTCGGAGGATTCATCCAGGCTTGTGACATATGCGTCAAACAGGGCGGAACGGGATCTCTTCTTCGAGATGTGCGACGTCGTCAGCCTGAACACGTATCCGGGCTGGTATGCAAAGGACAAGGAAAAGGCCAGGCCTCTCGACGAGATCGAACCATGCCTGGACAATTTCATCAGGCACATGGACAAGCGCGGGCTCAAGGACAAGCCTTTCATCATAAGCGAGATTGGGGCGGGCGCGATCTACGGATGGCATGACCGCTACCGCGTCCACTGGTCGGAGGAATACCAGGCCGACTTCCTCGGAATCTGTGCGAACTACGCAGTGAAGAATCCACGCGTGGCCGGAATATCCCTCTGGCATTTCGCGGACGCCAGGACTTACACGTCGTCTTATGCGCTGGGCCGTCCGAGAACTATCAACGACAAGGGGACTCTCGACGAGTTCCGCCGTCCGAAGATGGCATATGATGTCGTGAAAAAGGCGTTCCATGGAAAGAAAAATAAATAATTTCTTGACCACAGAACATTTATCTGCCTAGGCAGACGCGGAAGACACAGAAACTATTCAAATACTGATCCATAGTGAAAACTAAGACTGATAAATTCGAGCATCCCGGCGGGCTTTACAAGTTGAAGCAGCTCACCTCGGCACGCGAAAAGATCCGCCTTCGTGAACAGCCCTATCTGTCGGCATATGAGAGCCTGGCAAAAGAGGCCGACAAATGCCTTCTGAAGCCGGCTCAGGCTGTAGAAGACTTCAACGTCCCCGGATATTACATCGAGCCAGAGGGGCATATCAGGATGATGGGGCTGCTGAGCACAGATTCCTGGACAGCGTACTCCTGCGCGATCGCATATCAGATGACGGACGGAGACAGAAGATCAATCTATGCCGAAAAGGCAATCAGCACTATTTCAGCCTGGGCTGAGACAAACCGGAAGACAAGCAACCATGACGGTGATCTCGCCATGGCGGACTCGGGCATCGGGCTTGTGCTGGCCGCCGAACTCATGACCGACTGCAAGGATTGGAGCGATGATAAGAGGAGAAGTTTCAGGAGCTGGCTTGAGTCGGTATATCTGGTATCGTGCGTGAAAATCGCACCTAAGCAGAACAACTGGGGCGACTGGGGGATCTTCGGATGTCTGGCCTCTCATTACTATCTTGACGATGTCAAAGCATTGAAGGAAGATGTTTCACGGATTGCCGGGAGGATAGATGAGGCGATATCTTCCGACGGAAGCATGCCGCACGAAACCGGCAGGGGCAACAATGGCATATGGTATACATACTTCGCGCTTGCACCTCTTACTGCGGCATGCCAGATCGCATATAATTCGACAGGAGCCAATCTCTTCAGCTACAAGGGCAGGTCAGGAGCAGGAATCGAGGAGGCGCTGGACTATCTCCTGAAATACTGCCGCGAACCCCGCAGCTGGCCGCATTATTCAGGGAATGATCTCACATTGCCGAATCCAGCCAAATGGCCCGGAAACCTTTTCGAGGCGATGTCGGTGATCTATGGCAGGAGGGATTATGAGGACTGGATCAGGAATTCGCGGCCGATTATATATTCCGGCCATCATTATGCGTGGACTGTTCCGACTCTTTTGCGCGTGGATCATGTTCCAGATGCCGGCAGGAGCCACTGAGAATTTTTCCTAAAGTTAAAATACGGACGGAGGAATTGATGAAAAAGGCTGATATAAGGGTTAAGGCGCTGACAAAGGGGCCGCACCACCATTATTTCGGGTATTACGACAAGTTCTGCTGGAACAAGTCGCAGGGGCTGGTACTCGCGCACAGGGTCGGTTTCACAGACAGGCCTCTTACGAAGGACGACAAGGCCGAGATCGGAGTAGTCGAGGAGTCCACCGGCAAATTCGAGAAGATAGCCGAAACCCGAGCATGGAGCTGGCAGCAGGGCGCGATGCTCCAGTGGTATCCGGTGGAGCCGGAAGGCACGATAATGTACAATGACAACCGCGACGGGCAGTTTGTCTGCGTCATCAGGAACATCGGCAATGGCAAGGAGAGAATCCTGCCGCGTCCCGTCGCCACTGTCAGCAGGAACGGGAAATGGTCGATGAGCATCAACTTCTCCAGGCTGGCGGTGCTCAGGCCCGGCTATGGGTACGAGGGGATCCCGGATCCGTTCGAGAACGAGCTCGTTCCGGAGAAGGACGGTATCTTCTGGATGAACAACGAGACAGGAAACAGCAAGCTCATCATCTCCACGGCGCAGATAGCGAAATTCAGGCATGAAGCCAGGATGGACGGACTGGTCCACAGGTTCAACCATCTGCAGTTCTCACCTGACGACAGGAGGTTCATCTTCCTGCACAGGTACAAGAAGAAGGAGCAGCTGGATGCCGACCACATCACCCGCCTCTGCACCGCCGACATCGACGGCGGGAACATCTGCCTACTGAACGAGAACAATTTCACGAGCCATTTCGACTGGAAGGACAGCGGCCACGTGATCGCGTTCGCGGCAAGGAGCGAGAATCCCGGCTGGAAATATTTCCTGTTCACCGACCAGTCCGAGGAAGTCAAACAAT
>CAZDNQ010000269.1:0-6726 GCA_964506605.1 uncultured Victivallis sp.
TATTGGCAATAGGCGGTAATTTTAAAGAATATGAGAGGTGATATTTTTGGAATCAAACCTGTAAAGACAGCTGGGCTGGCATATAAGATAAACCATGGAAGCAAATAGCAGCTTTTGCTTTTTCCTGATTATAAACAGAGATGTTTATTCCGTGAAAGCTTTAAAAATGCCAAGAAATATTTATGGAAATATTCATAAGGGCGGCTGGAAATATCATTGAAATAAATGAGATGTTTTCATCAAGAGTTTTGATGAAAATCCTTCAAGTTAAGGTTCCTTAAGCTTCTTGATTTCAATTTTGTTTTGCCGCAGAAAGCACCGCCTTTCGTCGCGGAAAGGAGCCCGGAAATTTTCATGGAATGAAACCGGGCTGGTGAAAATTGCAGATTTTCACTCATCCTGTCGGTTTTTCTTGGCCAAAACACCCTCTTTTCGGGCTGCTTTCCTGGCTCAATATTGCCTCTTTCAAGCATTGGTTTTGTGCGCCTTGGGTATTAGTACCGGTCGCGGAGATGGGCCATGACAACCCCGGCGGAGCGACAATTCAAGTGCTTTGATCATATCGCATAGAGGCATGCCTGCAGGTCTTTTCCGGGGCAAGAAAACAGGTGGGAAGACAATGTCCTACGACGACTTAAGTTCCAGGGAAGGTAAGCAAGGAGGCGGCAGACACAAAAAGCACATCATTGAGTATGTTCATGTCTTGCAAAGCTTGCCGGAACTGGCAGCTGACATCTTTCTTGCTCTCAGAAGATGTGTATTCATGTGGAACTGGAACGCGGTTTCCATACGTTTTCTTGAGGGTATATATTGGCGATAAGCAATGGAATATTCGGCGTATTTCACGAACCCGACAACCAGCGCCGATTTCAATGCGGTATTATCATGGGACTGGCTTCTCCGCCCGGCTTCCATCTTCGGCAGACAGGGCGAGTTCCCCATAGGCAGCGGCTTCAAGTCTCCTATATATCAGGTGGGTGAACAGCAGAACCAAGACAGCTGCCGTTATCGCCGTGCCTATTTCCAATGCCAGCAGCCATACGATGACTTTGGATCCATCCTCGGTATGGATTGCTTCATATCCACTGACCCTGAGCCCACCCAGCAAGCCTGCTTCATATGTTCGGGTCCCCGTATCGAACACAAATCCATAATAGACATAATCTGTGGTCAGGGTCTTTCCAGAACTGTACATGAAGACCTTCCTCGTGCCAGGCTTGGGTGGATAGAGGAGCAAGAACACGATCATGATACATGCTAATACGCATGCCACAGTCCTGATGATTTCCAGATAACGGCCTATGTTTTCCAGCCGTTCCAGCGAAATCTTAGCAGTGGGTCCTATCGTCGTCAGGCTTTTACCGGTCGCCAGATTAAGACCGCAGCTGACACATATTACAGCGTCCACAGGCATCTCCTCCTCGCACTGCGGACAAAGCCTTTTTACCTTGTCTGGAGCTTTAACAGAATAGGCTTGGTTGTTCAATACTTTGTTGCACGAGGGGCATACAGGTTCGATGCTTGGAAGATCGCTGTCGTCCGCTTCAGGCCTTTGGCCGCAATGCGGGCATGTGGGAATGGATTTACACATGGACACACCTGAATGACAGGAAGCATATGGAACATCTGGCAGGACTTTTGATTTTCATAATAGAAAATAATCATGCAGGAACGAAAAATCAAGGCCGCACGAACAGGGATTTATTTGAGCAGGCAGATCTGCCCGCACATGGTGTATCGGCTGACACTATGTCAAACACTGTCCAAGAATCATCGCTTTTCTGCTTGATTTTTTTGCAGGTAAAGGAAAGAGCATGAAAACCAAATTAAGTTTTCTTGAAAAACAATAAGCCGTCTATCATGCGATCAGGGCTTTGCAGCCAGTTCCAACGGCAATATTCTTTTTGCAGCAGGAAGGGAATTCCTGAATCTGGAAGTATGGAACACGGCAAGAAGGGAGGCCACATGGACAATGTAATAGTTGAGACAGAACCCAAATGGGTGAAGAAAAAGGATGTCCTGAAGATGTTCAACATCGGATTCCGCAAACTCGACTACTGGACATCTTGTGGATATATCCGCACCGTGAAATTCAACGGAGACAGCCAGCAGGGCACCCGCCTCTATCATGCCCCGGACATTGAGGAGCTTCTCCTGAAGCTGTCCGCCGGACACTGTCCCCAGCCCAAGATAGGACGGGTAAAACCATGAAACTCAATTCTAGAATTTCGGCATCTTGAACAATCTTCCGGAGTCACCTTCATCGCTCAAGGCGCGGATGATTTCAGTGCCATCGAATAATATCTTGTGTTCCTCTTCATCCCGTGGGAGGTCATCGCTGATTACCGTCAGGATGTATTGGATATTGTAGCCGTGGACATATTCCCGCACCACTTCCAAGAAGTTTTTCTTCTTTCGGTTATCAAGTCCTTCAAGGATGCCGTCGTGATAGGCGAATTTGAAGAAGGAAGAACTGGAATAGGCCCTTAAAACTGAGAGATCAAAGGCTGCGCACAGGATCTTTTTCCAGGAAGTGCCTTCACCTTCGCTTGTTGTCTCCAGCGTCTTCTCATCTTTCAGGATGCCAGCGTCGAATTCAATATTGCCTTCGCTGTTCAGCTTTATGGATAAAATGGCGGAACGGTTTAGAACTTTTGTTATGATGTCGTTGAAAGATGTCCTAATAAGTCTGTAGGTGTCGTTACCTTCCTTTATTTCCTTGTCTATCCTGGAAACAAGCGCTTTTCTTTCCGTTTCCAGCTTTTCTATTTCCAGCTTTAGTTTTTCGATGCTGTCCAGTACCTCCAGCTGTTTTCTAAGATCTATGACTTCTGCCTTGTTCTGTACCATCATGTTCTGGAGCTGTTTTAACTTAGTAAAGGCATCCTCTCCGCGGAGAAATTCCAGCATCTCGCATCTCTTTAGCTCAAGCTCCTTTAGATCAACGAGTTTTTCATCCCTCTGTTTCTTCAGTGCTGAAAGTCTTTCATTTAGATATTTCTTCCTCTCGGTATACATCTTCTTGTTGAAAGCCAGCAGGGATTCATAGTCCTTGACTATGTCATCCTTGAAATATATATTGGCGTCTTCAAATACGGCTTTTATCTCGTCCAAGTCGAATTTCAGATTGTTGGACAGGCTGTTTTGAATCCTCTCGATCTCGCAGTCAATGCCATATAGGTCGTTGTTGCAGTTGGATATTGACGTTTCTACAACCTCGACCAGATTCCTGTTGATTCGCCTCTCCTCCTCATAGAAGTTGAACCTCTCGACCTGTTCTTCGGTTTGCTTGATATATCCTTCCTTGATCTCTATCACTCCCTTCAGTCGGTCGTATTCTTCCACGCCGACATCGGTCTTGTTCTGGAGCCTTACAAGTTCAGAGGTCTTGTCTGTGATCTTTTTGTCCAGCAGATATTTGTTCTTGACGTTGTCTGAGTCCAGCCCAAGCAGTTTTGCCAGATAGGGTTTCCAGTCGATATGATCGCTCCTGAGGAATTTTTCTATTTGAAATATGTCCCCGTAGTCGTTCTGGTCACGGAGAAAATACGATATTCCGGTGCGAAAATTCCAGTCATCAATGACTGAGAGGTCCAGATAGGTGTCAAGAATGTCCTTGGCTTTCCCAAGCGGAATCTCAAAGTGATCCCAATCAGAAGGGGCGGCATCCCTGTAGTCCTGATCCTCCGTCTCATGTTTCTTGAAACTTATCTTCGAATTGTTCTCGACGTCCCGTCTTATGGTCAGATATTTCCCTGAATTAAGACTGACTTCAAGGTAGAACGTGAAGTCCTTGAACCTGTCATAATGCTTTTTCAGGAACAGTTGGTCGGAAATCTTCTTAAGAAGGAGAAATTCAATAAGGCTGATGAGTATTGTCTTCCCAAGATTGTGAGAGTCCTTCTTGAGATCCTTGGGATTTCTTACTTCCCCGAAGATGACACTAAGGCCGTCGTTGAAGGATATGTCTGGGAAGATTTCATCTTTATTGGAATAAATCTTTCTTATTTTCATCTCAATACCTCGATTGAGTCCGTTTTAATATGATATTCAACTTTGCCCAGCAGATATAGGAGGCTGAGGGCCGGAAGGAAGACAAACCTTACTCCTTCTCCTTCTTTGCCGACAAGGTTGTCTAAGAGCTTATCATACTTCATCATGCGATTCCTTTTCAACTGCTTCAGGATGAGGGAGGATATCCTGAGAGTTGACATGTTCAAATCCATAAACCTGTCAGGAACTATCATTTTGATCTCCCGATCTTGCAGTTCCAGTACATGTGATGGAGAAAAAGGTTTACTAGCCTCTGCTTGTCATGGAGTTCTGGGCATTTGGCGAGAACAATATCGTATATGTCCTCGAATATCTCCTCGAATTTATCGTATTCGCATCTTCTTATCGTTATCTTCGATTGGATTTCATCAGATGAATTCATGTACGCCCTTTTCAGCATTGAATTCTTTGGATCTTTCAGAAAATCGTCCACCTCCTTGAAATACGACAAGGAAGACTCCTTGATGTATTCGAAATAGGTCTCGCTTAAATTATTCAGATTGTTCTTGGAAATCTTGTCGGTATAAGCCAAGCTGTCCCTCTCCTTTGCCACTGCCTCTCCAATCATATCCTTGCACTTCTCGAAGGATTCGATCACCTTTTTAAGTTCTGCCGGATGAAGATTGAGCGGGGAGACAAATTTAGGCAGTTCACAAATGGATATCAATTCTGGATGTCTGTTAATCTCCTCCGTCAGGAACTCCCTTCCACCTATCCAAATATCTGTCAGTCCGGTTGACTGCTTGATTGTCCCTGTTAATTTCGAATCGGTATTCCCGCCAAGTTTCCTGCTTGTGAACAGGAGGTATTTATCAACCTCTTTTTTGCCGGCAAGGATTTTTATTTTCGGGGCTTCTTTGCTGATGATTTCCTTTTCGAAACCCTTGCTGCTGCATAATCCATCCGCTCCTCCGCCTCCCTTAGCTTGAATTATGAACTTCCCCTCCCATGGGGCTGTTGCCGACGGAAAAGAATTTGCCCTGCCGGTGAATTTTGCGTCACGCCCTCCGTCAGGACCTTCAGCAAAGTTGACGGTAGCATCTCCAAGGATAAATTTACAGACGTGATAAACAAGGTTCTGAAATCCATCCTTGCTTAAAGAGTATAGCTGGTAGTCACGCATATTACCTTTATGTATTTGAGCCTTTATAATTCTTGCACTTTTATGCAGGATTATCCAATGTGTCCAGTTTGATTTGTACCAAACATTGTTCGAACATTGTGCGGTACTCCTGTTCCCTTTCCTTGTTGGGAAAGAGGATAGAGGTTGAATAAATGGTATAACTTGTCGGAAGAGCATGGAATTGCAGCCTGTGCTTCACATAGAAAACCTTGGGCATACTGCTTGAAAACTTGATATAGGAAAAACTGATAGTGCCTAAGTCCAACGATGACAGCCAATCATTCTTTTCTATAATTTCACGTGCTAATGCGTCCATGTCATCAGATGGCCCCATGTATGCAACCCCTTTGTCATTTAAAAGGCAATCAAGTTTGCTGGGGCGTTCACGATTCGCATGTGCCCTGACCAGGTCATTGACAGAGCAGTTGTAACATTTCAGGATCATTTCAATTGATTTCAATTGGTCTTCAGTCATATGATTTAATACTCCAGAATGAATGACTTGTTTTTGTTTGACTTTTACAGATGTAAATATTAGGATATCTTGTCAACGGCCTTTTTCAACCTCTGCAAGTTCTCCGCCGTATAGACTCTCTGGATTCTGTCACTTTTGTGACCAAGCACCGCTTCGCGATCCAAAATGTCAATTCCCGCGTCGGCCATTTGAGTGTTCGCATAAACCCGCCAACAGTGGAAAGACAAATCATTAGATACCTTCTTGGCCTCGCGGTTGTATGCCTTGTCAAAATAATGCGCCCTCTTGATGTTCCCATCCTTGCCATTGAAATCCCCGCAATGCGGAAAGAGTCTTCCAGATGTATGATTTTTCAGGAGCTTGTCAAGATTTGGTTTCAGTTTCTCTCCTACTGGTACAAGTCTTTCCGAGCTTTCAGTCTTCAGCTTCTTGTGCTCTCCGAATGCAGTAATCCTCAGGCAAAGAATATCATTCTTGGTGATCACATCCTTTGCGGTGAGCAACGCAATCTCGGTCACCCTGCATCCAGTATATCTTGCGAAGATTGGAAGAAATTTCCATGACTCCTCATCAAAGAGCTTGCTTCTGGGCTTTGGCATATTGCATAGGAGTTCTATTTCCTTCCCTTCGGGCGGTCTCTTGGATTTGGTCTTTACTTCAGCAACATCTATCTCGCTGGCGGGATTGTCTGACTGTTCTATGATCTGGTCCTTGATTGCCTTGTCGAAAACATTCTTCAGCATCCGGATTGTATCCTTGACGGTATTTGAATTTATCGTCTTCTCTCCCGCTTCAGCCGTCCTTATGCCGGACTTCTGCCAGCCGACAGGGGCCGAAAGGAGGGAATCCCGGAAATGAAGGATATCTTTCTTCGACAGGGATTCTGCAGGAGTCTTCTCGCCGAGGATGAAGCATGCCGCGGAAATCGCCGAGTTATATTTGCTTACAGAGGCTGGAGCCGGATTCTGCTTCTGGTAGTGCTTGAGGAAATAATCGCAGATATCCTTTAGTGAAGGAGATTTTACATCCTTGTTCCTGTTCATGAAATTCTTCAGCTTCCCGATGTTCTGCTCCA
>CAZDNQ010000270.1:0-6701 GCA_964506605.1 uncultured Victivallis sp.
TTCCACCAGAGCATCCGTATTGGGGATGGAGCGCCCTCCGAAAATCACGGATTCCGCCAGCAGCTCTTCGGGCCCTATCAGTACGGTGAAATCCGGACGACCCCTCATCATTTCCAGTATCTCATGGTAATATATCATGTTGCAGGAACTGTCCTTCAGTCCGCAGACGCCATCCATTTCCGACAGTTCAAGCACGGTCTTCGGCTCGATGTTGGTCTTTGTCATCGCAGGCATGTTATAGATGAACAGGGGCAGGGGCAGCTCCTTGACGAGATGCGTGACATACTCGAAAAGTTCCGCCTGGCCGGATGGAAAGTAGTATGGGGGCGCCGCCACAACGGCGTCAACGCCCTGCTCACGGCTGAAATCGGCGAGACGGATTGATTCATTGAACGAGGTGTCAGTTATCCCTACAAGAACAGGGATCTTGCCGGAGATCCTTTCGCAGACCAGTGCGATCAGCTCCTTCTTCATTTCAAAATCGATGCTGGGTCCTTCCCCGGTGGTGCCTAATACAAACACGCCGTGGACGCCCCCTTGAAGCATGTGATCTACCAGCCTCTCCGTGCCGGAGCGGTCAATTCTTTTACCTGAAAGAAGTGGCGTCACCATGGGCGGGATGATGCCTTTGAAGTGTTTCACCTTTTTTCTCATAATCTTATTTCATCCTCCATATAACCTATCAGTTTCCTGTGCCTAGTATATACAACGCAGATCTCATTTCCCATGGAAATGATCGATGGATATGAAAATTCACCGCCGTCATTCCTGATCAGGTGACCGACATTTACATCCTCCTCTTCAATGTCATATCTCCTGCCCCATGTGTTTCCGTTGTCGGTTGATACAAGAAGGGAAAGGGGGGTGCGCCTCGTTCTTTCCTCCGTCGGATTGCAGACCAGCGCCAGCGCCCCATTGGCGAGCCTCACCAGATCAATCCCGCTGTTGTTGTTCGGCAGCTCCGTCTCCCTCACCTGTGCCCAGGTTTTCCCGTAGTCGTCCGAATCGCTCCTGCAGATCTTTCCGCAGGTGCTTCTCAGGAGCATATGTACTTTTCCAGGCGCCGATTCCCATAGCGTCGGCTGGATGACACCGCGTCCGGCCATGCTGCTGTCTTCAAACCCAATCAGATTGCTTTTCTTCCAGCTCATACCATTATCCTTGCTGCGGTCGCAGAAAGCCCTCCATTCGGTAGCTGTCTCAACGGACGCGGGAGCAAGCCAGGAAGCATCCGAAAGCACTATGGGTTTGTTCTTGACAGGCCCTCTTCCTCCGCTCTGATCCCCTTCGACTAACTCAAGTGGTTCAGACCAGGTATCTCCGTCGTCTACGGAAGATATGGACCACGTCTTCCAGGAAGGAATTTTTTCCCCGACTTTGAAATATAAATAGATTATTCCGTTCCCAGGATTGAACAGGACCGGGTTCCAGTGGGCCTTTTCGCATATCTTCGCTATTTTCCGAGGCTTTTCCCATCCGGCACTTAGTTTCCGGCTCATCCATATCGCGACATCGGCGTGTCCCTCGTGGCTTCCTGCAAACCACGCCGCAATTACTTTTCCATCGTTTGTATGTGCCAGCGTGGAGGCGTGACAGCTCCTGAACTGGCCAGTCGGTTCAAAAATCGTTTCCTTCTTCATTGGCGCCCTCTCATATGATCCTTCTGCAGCAATGTCTCTTCCAAACTGAAGTTAGGGTATACTCTTGAACATCACCGTGCATATATCAAGAATGTTCAATTAGTTGTTGTATTGTTACCTTTCCAGCCTATTTTAGCTGAATCCACCGCAGGGATATCAACAAGCTGAATGGAATCCGAATGCTGAAGGTCAGGCATCTTTCAAAGAGTTCATTCACAGGGCTGCTGAAGTTCATCATCAGAGACATCGGTGCCAGGAAGGTTCATTTTTCCCAGAAGGAACCGATCATCTCAGAGAAGTTCTCCCTGATGCAGCCATCTACGCTGGACATTGCTCTCAGCGGCAGGAAACATATGAAGTTCGCCAGCGGGGGTGAAATCAAGGATCTGTTCCTCCGCCCCGGAGAAATACATTTCAGCCCTCCCATGCACTGGAAAAAGCCGATCTGGGACAGCCTGCACTCGATGTCCTCCATAGTATACCATCCGGATTATGTCCGGATGACGTATATAAACTTCAATAAGCTGAGCCCATATTATGATTCGCATGCCGCAAACATATACTACCACACTTCAATCCCCCTGGAAGCAACCGGCGTCTCCATCCTCAGGACACTTTCACTCATGGGTGACAGCGGCTGTTCAGAAGGTGCTGAGGAATCGGTCGTGGCCCTGCTGAAAATCACCCTTAAGACTCTTGAAAAGGACACGTTCTCATTCACAGGGAAGGCGCATAAGACATATTTCGAAGTAAAACAGTATCTGCAGGATAATTTCTCCTCGCCCATAAACCGCGCTCATGTCGCAAGCATCTTCAAGCTCAATCCGTCCTATCTTTCCCGCCTCTTCGATGAACAGGGGGAGGAGGGATTCAATTCAATGCTCACGCGTCTGAGGCTTGAACACGCGGTCCTTCTTCTCAAGCAGACAAGCCTGACAATCGACGAGGTTGCGGATTCATGCGGTTACCTAAGCACGACCTACTTCATTTCCGCCTTCCGCCGGCATTTCGGAGTATCCCCAGGCAAATACCGCAACCTGTAGCAAGCCAATCCGTCGCAAGACCTTGTCAAAAGCCCAATGACGCAAACTTATCCCCGTTTTCAACCGTTTTTATGACAAGAATTGGTCATGCTTGGAAGAAGCGCTGTTTTTGACATTAATGATTATAATAATACTTATATAAGAAGTGATATAAGTAAATAAAAATGATTATATCAACTTGACATATGGGATGCCCCGCCTTATTTTCATCTCATGGAACAGGAATTAACATTGAAGGTGACGACATGGTGACTCAGAAGACAATCTCAAGGAATCTGGGAGTGTCCCAGGCCGCCGTCTCCTATGCCCTGACAGGTTATAGGAACGGTTATAACGGAGGAAGGATATCCAGGGAGATCAGGGATGACATCGTCAAGGAGGCTTCACGCCTGAAATATTCTCCAAAAAATCCCCCGAAGAAGAGAAAGAAGCAGAGCATCGCACTCCTGAACAGTTTTGGAAGGGAAGGGTTCTGGTTCCCCGGACTTCTCAAGGGTATCCAGGACTATGCCATCGAATCATCGTACCTTGTCACACACCACATCTTCCACGTCGATGACACTCTTCCGGAACAGCTCCTTTCCTCTGTGGACGGATTCATCGCAGTCGAACTCCCGAGACCCGAGGAGCTCGAGAGGATCGCCAGCAATCTTCCCGTCGTCCTCCTGAACATCAATGATTCAAGCGAAAAATATGACAGCGTCATGCCTGATCATTACAGCGGAATCAGGAAAGCCGTAAGGCACCTCTACGGGCTCGGGCACAGGAAATTCGGGTTCTTCGGAATAAGGGATTTTCCTCTGCACCATGCTGAAAGATACGGGGCTTTTCATCAGGCAATATCGGAATTGAACCTTCCTCCTCCAGATCCCTCCTGGATCTTTACGCCTTTCAGAAATGGGAATTGCACGAATGATCTGGAACTGAAGCTCAGGGAAATGCTGGCATCCCTGAAAAAAATGAAAGACCGTCCCTCCACCATGGTCTTTGCCGCCGATGCCTACGCCTTGGAATTCATACGCCTTGCCTCCCAGGCAGGGATCAAGGTGCCGAAGGAGATGAGCATCGTAGGATTTGACGATATGGCCGAATGCGAGACCTTTGTGCCTTCATTGACCTCAGTCGCCCAGCCCCTCGAGAAGATGGGACGCCTCGCGGCGAAGCTTTTGCTGGAAAGAATCAAGGGGAACAATGATCCGATTGTCAATATCAAGGTCGCCGGAGAGTTGAAGCTGAGGAATAGCGTTTCGGCTTATGAAGGCAACTGAATTTCATCTAAAAGAGGACGGTGCTGCAAATGAGAAAATATATTCCGCTTCTTGTCGGGACATTTGTTTCCTTCTTTTATTGTACGGGAGCGATCATGGCAGGTGAAATAATACAGCTCCCCAAAGGATGGAAGATACAGCCTGCCTTGAACAGTTCATCTGTTCCTGACCAGAATGTATGGAAGAATGCCGCAGCCCCTTCAAAGAATGTCAACTCGTTCTGGTATCAGCAGTCCGTTTCCGTTCCGGAGAATTGGGCGGCGAGGAGGATCTTCCTTGATTTCGACAGGATTGAAGGTGATGCGATCGTCTTTGTGAATGACAGCAAGGCCGGCGAGCTTCTGCGGCCCGGAGGAGAGATTGAAATAAGCGGCCAGGCGAAGGCTGGAGCCGAGAACACTATACGTGTTTTCATAACCCGGAACTACACTGACATATCAAGGAACTTTGAACAGGATCGGATCCGCAATGTCTGCCTGAACCACTCCACCGGAAAGGTGCCGATGGAAAAATGGAGGATCGGGGTTACAGGCGATGTAAGACTCATTTCCAGGCCTAGGCCAGTCGGCGTGGCTTCCGCGACCGTAAGGACCAGCTGGAGGAACAAGGAAATCTCATTCGACGTGACCATTGATGCCTCCGAACCTGCCGAAGGGATTTCGCTTGCCGCAGAAATATCGGATGAAAAGGGCGAGAAGGTCCTGTCGTGGACCGGACCTGCAGGCAAGGTGCAGGCGGGTAAGTCGGTTTCAACCATTACCCGCAAATGGGAGGATCCCCACCTCTGGGAACTCGATGCCGGCTATCTCTATACCGCGCAGATCAGGCTGATGAAGGACAACACGGTCCTGGACGTTGCTCAGCCGTTCAAGTTCGGGTTCCGGGAGATCTGGCTGGACGGGCGCAAGATCATGATGAATGGACATGAGACTCGTTGGCGTCTCGCGCTCATGCACAATCTCACCTTTGGGGATTCAAGTCCGAAGGGGATGGCCTTTGCGCGCATGCTTGGCTACAACGCCGGCTATATCCAGGCCCATCCCGAGCTCTGGTGGCGCGGATGCAGCTGGGCGAGTGAGACTCCTCTATTCAGCCAGGAGCTTCTGGATGCCTGCGACAAGGTCGGATTTGCAATGATGCTGCCTGCTCCGAGCGTTGCATTCCTCGGCACCGCCATCCTGACGGATCCGGTTGCCAGGAAGGATTACGAAAGGGAGATGGATCTGCATATGCGGCATTACAGGAACCATCCCAGCGTCCTGTCATGGACACTCAGCATGAATTCCGTCGGATTCGCAAAGGAGGCGATCAACCCCCAGAACATGGGACAACGCGAGGAGAAGCGCATAGGCAGCGGACAGGCAAAGGCGGTGGTCACCGCATGCGAGATCGCAAAGGCCCATGATCCGACAAGGCTTGCATATTCGCACGCTGACGGTAATATCGGCGACATTGCGAGCACCTGTTTCTACCTGAATTTTGCACCTCTGCAGGAACGTGAGGAGTGGACTCAGGAATGGGCGAGGACGGGTAACATGCCTTACATGATGGCTGAATGCGGTCAGCCGTACACTGCTAATTTCTGGAAGGACAAGAGGTTCCTTCCTACTGAATATTTCGCCATGTATTTCGGTGACGCCGCATATGCCGCGGAAACTGAAGAAGGACTCTCGAAGCTTGTCGAATACAGTCTTGCTAACAAGGGCGGACATGGCGCAGGCGGGACTGTGAAATGGAACGACTATCCGGCATACTGGGATTTCCAAAGACTGTTTGTGCGGAACACGAACCGCGCGTGGCGCATCAGCGATCTCAACGGCGGCTGGCAGTATTGGAACCTGGACGTAGGCTATGGCAAACCGGCAAATACCAGTTTTGAATCGCTGCCACTTGTCACTTCCCGGCCGTCATGGGCAAATCCAAATTTCGACATTGAAAGACAGGCGAACCATCCGCTGCTTGCCTGCATAGCGGGTTCACCTTACAATACTGACAAGACGCACACGTTCTATTCCGGTGAGAACATCACCAAGAATGTTGCCGTTGTCTGGGACGGCGCAGGGAAGACAGCAGTCGAATCTGTCTGGACCCTGAAATCATCCGATGGGAAATCCATTGCGTCCGGGAGCGTCCGCGCCGAGTTGGTCACCGGAGAGATCAAGACGATTCAATTTTCATTTGCCGCTCCGGACGTGCAGGTGCGGACAGATTATATTTTGGAGCTGAAGACGACTCAGGATGGACAGCCCGCGGAAGGTGACAGCTTCGCCATCACCGTATTTCCAGCATCAAAACCTCTGAAGATGAAATCCAAGATCGCCATTTATGATCCTCAGGGAAAATCCGAGCCGTGGCTGAGAAAGCTGGGAATTGAGGGGACGTTGGTGAAGAACGGAAGCATTCCTGATGGCATCGAGCTTCTCATTGTCGGACGTGAAGCGTTATCTCCGTGCGATGAACTGCCGTATGCAACCGAGCAGATAAGGAAGGGATTGAAGGTGCTGGTGCTTGAACAGCTGCCGGTTGCGATGCAGGGGCTTGGATTCAGGACCAACGAGACCATGCCGCGTCAGGTGTTTCCATCCGGGCCCAACTGTCCCGTGATGGAAGGGCTGTCAGTGTCCGACCTTAGCTACTGGCGTGGAACTCCTGATCTCCTTCCTGAGGGGATCAACCAGCCTTCCGAGACACGGCATGCTCCGAAATGGACGAACACGCATGCGGTCGCCTCATGCATTCCGCAGACGCCG
>CAZDNQ010000271.1:0-6660 GCA_964506605.1 uncultured Victivallis sp.
CCTGTTGTCCTTGAGGCTGACAATGACCATCAGATAGAGGGGCATGAGAGCCATCGCCAGGACGAAGAGAATCGTGAAGTGCTTCATACCCCTGAGGAGGATATCTGTAATGAAGTTCATTGCCTTGAGCTTGTCATCCCTGATGACAATGACAGGAGCCTTCTGGTTCTGGGCGGGAACCTCGTTCTTTTCAAATATGATCTTCAGGTTCCCCTTGAGGTTCCTGAAGAAGAAGACAATATCCGAATAAGGTATAGATGCAACCAGGAGGGCTATTCCCACTGCCCTGAAATGGCCGCTGTAGAAGGTGAGTATTGAAACGGCAAAAGCTGCTGCCTGTATTGTTTTCTTCTGCCACTCCTTCATATCGTTCCACATGGTCAGGATGTTGCTCATCTTCTGCAGGCTCATGACGATGGCGGTGAGGATGATACCTACCGCGCAGGCGAATCCCATTTCCTGGTCGATGAAGGCCTTCCTCAGCATGAATAGGGCGGGAACCGTGGCGTTGCCTCCGGGACCTCCTTCAATACCGGCCAGCGCCAGGATCATTCCAGCATCCTTGATCGTATCGATTATCACAAAGACCAGGAGGAGCTTGATCGATGAAGTTATCAGGGGAAGCTCTATCTTTGTGAACTTCGACCACCAGGTCACTCCGTCCACATCGGCAGCCTCGTAGATGTCCTTTGGTATCCCCTGGAGCCTTGCCAGATAGGTGAGGACCGCGAATGATCCCACCCATGGGAATCCCCAGATGATGCATGCGGACACGATAAGGCTCGGATCCCCCAGCCAGGCAGGGGCGTTGCCCTCCTTGAAAATACCTCCCCAGTTGAAGAAATGGTCGACCCATACAAGGACATTGAAGAGTCCGCTTGAGAAGAGGAACTTGTTTAGATAGCCGGCAGTGGCCTCGAAAAAGAATGAACGCCAGATCAAAACTATGATGAGACCAGGAATTACCATTGGTATCACAAACAGGATCCTGTAGGTGAGCTGCATGAATTCGCCGCGGCACCGGTGGATGCATACGGCCACGGCAAGGGCCGGGATCATCTTGGCTATGTTCCAGATGCCGAGGGTGAATGCGAGCTCGAAGGAACGCCAGAAGTCCGAGTTCTTAAGAAGCTTCAAATAATTCTCAAATCCGACAAATTCCGAGATGTCGGCGCCGTTCCACCTGTAGAAGCTGTGGAACACTCCGCTCAGCGCGGGATAATACTGGAAAAGGGCTATCAGTATGATCGTCGGGACGATGAATAGATACATCTCCCAGTGATAGGGCACCTGCTTCCAGTGAATCTTCTTGCCTTCCATAATGAAAAACCTTATTGTTTATTTCTTTTCCTTCTTTACGCTATCCTTAATCTTCTCGATTAAGTCAGGACTATACTCATAAGGTCCATACCTATATTCTTTTGTAAGAGCTTCATTCACCCAATGTATCTGGGCTGAGACTCCTATCTCATAAAACACTTGGCGATCCCTTGTCTGCGTCCTATACTTTATCCAGAACGAGTTGGCCTCTGGCGAATCCTTCCTAGCAAGCAGAGCCTGCGACCTTATACCGGCAAGGAAACGTTCGTTCCCCGGCATCGCCCTCCTGTTGTTCCTCTTCTGTTCCATAAATTCATCATATCCCTTCTCCTTGTAGAAAGGTTCAAACTGCTCGACCAGCTGCTTGAAGGTGAATTTGGGATCCACCTGGTAAAGTGATGCAATCTGCATCCATCTTATATATGTCTCCCCTCCAAGGTTAACATTAAAATTACCGTAGATACCTTCGAAGCATGGCTTGAAATCCTTGAGGAGTGGGATTGTCTCGGTACCAACCACCGACGGGATCCAGCCAATCATCTTGTTGAGCTTCTCGTTGTTCTCCTTCGACGCTAGAAACAGCAGAAAATCAAAAGCCACTTCCGGATGTTTGCTGTTCCGTGTAACTGAATAGTTGAAACCCATAAAAGGATTCTCATATCTTGGTCCGGCGACTACATCGCCGTATTCCGGATCATCCTTGGTCGGCATCGGAAAATCCATAACGCCTACTGCGAAGTTACCCCTTGCCTGTTCCTGGAGACTCAAGGCATCCCAGGTGCCTGTGGTCATGAACAAGGCCCTCTGTTGAGCAAACAGAAAGACCCCTTCGTCACGGGAGAGGCCTGTGAATCCGGGCTGGCAGAAATCCGAAATCTCACGGATCATCTTGTATTTTGCGGCAATTGGCTTGCAGTCAAAATTCAGAAGTCCGGTTTTTATTGCAATATAGAACTCATCATTTCCAACAACCCCGTCCCTGTTCAAATCAGCCTTGTCCAACACTTTGTATGTCATCATATCGCAAAGCGCCCCTTCCCATATTCCAAAGTGATATTTTGAACCGACAACAGGAATATAACTGCGGCCTTTCTCATCATTCATCGCCTTAACCTTGCTGCAGAGGTCGAAGAATTCCCTGTAGTTCTTCGGAGGATGGTTGGCGCCTGTCAGCTTCTCAAGCAGATCGACATTGTAGAACACCCTGACAGTGAAACTCGAAAGCGGGATCGCCATGTATTCCTGCAATTCGCCCACATAACCTTTTGCCATACCGTCCATGAAAGTGTTCCTCAGTGAGACATTGGCAAGCTCATTGTTCTTATTATATGGGTTTGGCTTGTTCACGTACGGGGTCATCACGAAACAGTAGCGGTTGTAGTAGGCAAGCATGACCTGGTATGGGATCATCCCCATTTCAATGATGTCCGGCGCAGTCCCGCTCATGATCTGCGTGCTGAGCCACTGTCCATAGGTGCCTTCCGGGATCGCCTCCTGCAGTATTATCACGTTCGGATGGGTTTTCTGATATTCCTTCGCCAGCTCGTTGATGCCGTCACGCACCCCGGCCTCAAGCTGCCAATGGCTTATCCTGAGAACTATGGTTCCAGGCGGTTCTTCGTTGTATTTGTACAGCGCAACGGAGATCAACGCCCAGACATACACGACCATGATTATGATCAATGCATGATATTTCTTTAAAAATTCAAAAATGTTCTTCAAGATTATAATCTTCCTTTTCTCTTTGCAACTGACAACCGACCGCTGACGACGGCGCGCTGCGGAGAACGCGCCCTACCTCAGTATCTCCGCCTTCAGCTTCGCTTCAAGCGCATCCATTCTCTCCAGCGCATTCATAGCTCCGAAATTCCTTCTCTCATTGGGATATTCCTTCAACATGAGTTTATAGTACTTGCGGGCTATGCCGAAATCCCCCACCTCGAATTCCGCAATGACAGCTATTGACCAGTAGGCGTTCGCCTTGTCCATGGAAGGGCTGAGGGGATCTATCTCCCGATTCTCAAGCTCCTTCAGTTTGGCATCAAGCATTTCCCTCTTCAGCCCGAGAGTCTCGCATGCGCAGGCATAAAGACCCCAGGCGCTGCTTATGAAAGGTGAGTTCGGATTGACTTTGATGAACTCGTCAAGCTTCTCCTTTGCTAATTCCGCATCCTCCTTTGTGAAGGATGCAAGATATATGCCTATCATACAGACGAAAGCTTCGTGTCCGGCGGTCTTTTTCGGATATTGTTCATATATCTCCTGGTACATTTTTCTTACCGTAGGATAGTCCGGAGTTTCACCGGTGGCGACCATATGCTTCATCCTTGCCAGTGCGAGCTTGCTCCAGGCGGCATATTCGCTGTCCGGCGACTTCACTATGATCTCATTGAAAAGCTTGGTGGCGACATCCTTTTCACCGTAGGGGGTCTGTTTCAGCCACTGGATATACCCGAGGCCGAAAAGCGCCTGAATTCTGGCTTCTGAATTCTCCGGCACACCGTCAAGCACCTTCTGGAAGAACCTTGCAGCCTGCTTGTATTCGCCCATCTTAAACTGTAGCCATCCGGCGGCAATTTCCTCTGCGGGTTTTTCAACCTCGGACTTCTTTTTTTCAATGAGTAGGAAGACCGCCGCAAAAGAGACGGTTATTAGTGTTAGGACCACTATGAGTATTTGAAACGGTCTGTTTGGTCTCACTGATTTACTCGTATTAAAGCAAATTTCATAATTTTCAATATCCTGTCACGTTCGTCCGAGGATAAACTAAAAATCTTCCAGGTGACGTATAGAAGGCGCCAGGGTCTGCATAGAGTTGGTTGAAAGGTACCCACTCGACGGCACCTCCCAGCTTGCATACATTTGAACCGCCTGTCCCAAAGCCGTGATTGAAGTTCATACGATCCTTGGTATACGTGTAAAGTGGTGTCCAGTTGCCAGTCAGCCAAATGTTGATATCCTCAAAAAGAGGTTTCGACGGATTGTCACTGATATTTTTCGGGCACCAGTTATACTTGGTCTTATAAGGTTGCGGAGAACCTGCGCCTATCCCCCAGTAGTTCCCAAAATAATCATATCCTGTAACCGGATCCCCACTTCCCGGAGCCGCTTCCATGACAGTTGTAGTCCAAGCCGTCTTATATGCGTCCAGCAGTTTCGGCATCGACGGACAGAAAAAACTGTTGCCGCCCGGGACATAGTCCGGGTAAAGATTTCTTGCATAATTACAGAACGCCCAATCCAGCGAGCTCCCGAACGGAAGTTCGCCGTGTGCGGCATCGCTCGAGTACATAGTAACTCCTACATACAGCTGGCGCTGATTGTTCATGCAGACGGCGCGGCGTCCCATCTCCTTTGCATTCTTGAGGGCGGGAAGCAGAATGGCAATTAGAATAGCTATTATGGCTATAACCAAGAGCAGTTCGATCAGAGTAAATGGCATGAAAGGTCTCTCTACCTTTGGGATAGTTACATATTCTGTCATGGAACTTTTTTTCATAGGTCGCCTCGACTATCGAATTGCACTGCTAATTATAATCTTATCACGCGTTGTGTACTTGTATACATCTAACCTTTAAGGCTTAGATGTCAAGCTTTTTAATAAATTTCAATTATTTTTTATCTGTAGTCGCAGGTTGCCCAGTTTGTGGGAGGAACTAGGATCTTCATATAAAATTGTAGTCCAAGGTACATTTCGGACAGGATTGTAATTAAAATAATATTTCTGTCAGAAGCAGTTTCCAATAAGGATAATTATCTATCTATTCAGGATGGAGCATTTTCCAGGCTGTCATGATCTAAAATATTGACAGCTTCCTGGTGGACTGGGGCCATTTATTCCGCGACTTCCCTTTTGAGATCAGCCCTATGATAATCAAAGCTGTCCATCCCCTGTTTCTTGCCTAGGCTTACATGCAGACACATCAAGGAGCGTGCCGACTCTCCATCTTGATTTTCAATGCTTTTCAGGATCGATTCATGTTCATTACAGGTACGTATCAGCACCTTCGGTACGTCTATACCAGGAATGAATCTCTTGTACCCAAAGATATGGGTCAGGAGGTGCATATCCTCTACAATCTTATACAGTTTAGAGGAAGATGCCGCCTTCATTATTACAGAATGAAACTTCGCATCGCACTGGATCTGCTGTTCCGCAAGTTTATCCTCAATATCGGAATGACTACTGTTGAAGAACTCATTGTTTATCTCCTGTAACTGGTTCAACAGTGCTCTCATTTCCTTTATATGTTCAGGCATACGCTTCTTTGCAGCCTGAAATGCCGCATAACCCTCAAGAAGTTCCCTCAGATCATATAGCTCCTCAAGCTCTTGCCGTTCCATGGTCCGTACAAACATCCCGTAATGTGGTATCTGCGTGGCCAGATTTTCACTGACAAGCTGGTTCAGAGCCTCGCGGATCGGCGTCCGGCTGATTTTCATCTGCCTGGATAAGGCAATATCGGATAATCGGGCGCCAGGTGGAATATCTCCCGCAAGTATCCCGTTGCGAATAAAATTATAAGCTTCTTCTTTATAACTTTTAAACATAGATTATATAATACCATCCTTCAAAGTATACTTGTATACTGCGCTTTTTTTCTTTTCAAGCGTTCTGTCAGAGAAATTCGAAAAACAGAGCGGGTATGGTAAGAATAGGATATGCCATCAAAACCAGTGATTATTCAGGCTATGGCATATTGCACTATCTGCATCTCTAAAATCTGGATGACAGATGGAATTTAATCTTTGGACTTGTTATGTTTTTCGGTGGACATCAATTCCTTCTGATAGTCAAAACTGGCCAATCCATATCCTTTAGCTTGCCGGAGATGCTGTCGCATGTTTAAAGCGGCAGAATCTGCATCCTGACTCTCAATACTCTTATAAATAGCTTCATGCCCCTTATAAACACGTTCCAAGGCAATTACCCTATCTTCATCAGGCATCATTTTTTTGTACATGAAAATATTCATGAGGATACGCATGTCTTCAACAATCCTATGGGCCATAGGAGAAAAGGCTGCCTTAAGTATTAAATCATGAAACTTAATTTCAATGGAAGCCTGCTTTAATAATACTTTACTTACAGTCTCAGTAGTACAACTGGATCGAATTTCTCTTATAACTTCCTGAAACAGCGAGAGCAACTCTCTCATTTCCTTGACATGTTCAGGCATACGCTTCTTTGCAGCCTGAAATGCCGCATACCCCTCAAGAAGTTCCCTAAGATCATAGAGCTCCTCAAGCTCTTGCCGTTCCATGGTCCGTACAAACATCCCATAATGAGGTATCTGCGTGGCCAGATTTTCGCTGACAAGCTGGTTCAGAGCCTCGCGG
>CAZDNQ010000272.1:0-6659 GCA_964506605.1 uncultured Victivallis sp.
TATGCTACAAGGATGGAGGCTGCCTGGAGGCCAGGGGGATGATGGCGCTGGCCGACACCTGTTCCGGGATCGCCATCAACCATGCGGTCGTTTCGCTCGGACATGTGATCGCCCATGTCATCGGAGGGCATTTTCCTGACATCTCCCATGGCGACGCGCTTTTCACGATCTACAGGGAGGTGCTTGCATTCAATTCCAGGGCGCTGGAGGAGAAGCACAGGTTTATTTCAAGGAGCATGGACAGTTCCGCGGCCGACATCGGCGGCGCCTTCGACAAGTTCTTCTCGCAGTTTGAATTCGAGCGGAGGCTGGTCGGGAAAAACTTAGGAGACAGGGAGATCGATGGGATTTCCAGGGAGACGTTCACATATATGAAGGGGATCGCCGATCTCAATCCTGTGCCTGCGGACGCGGGGGATGTGCGGCGGATCCTGGAGAAATCGCTTGAAAGGAGGAGGTGATCCCATGAAAAGGAAGAAGACCAACTACTCGGTGCCGGCGGTCGACAGGATGCTCGACATCGTCGAATTCCTCTCGTCAAGCAGGAAGCCGTGCGGCCTGACGGAACTGTCGAAGGAGCTCAGGATAAACACTAACTCAATCTTCAGGATCATGAAGAGGCTTGTGGATCGCGGCTATGTCGAAATCGATCCCGGTTCCGGGAAATACCGCCTGAGCACGAAGTTCTTCACGATCGGCATGAGCCTCTATACCAGGTTTGAGCTCAGGCAGAGCGCCAGGAAGCATCTCGAATGGCTGAGCGGTGAAACCGGCGAGACTACGCAGATACACATTCCAGACGGGAAACAGATGCTGGTCATGGATACCGTGGTCCCTCATGCAAGCTATTTCCTGCAGGTGATCCCGGGTTCGCGCGTCTACTACCACTGCAACGCGTTCGGCAAGGCGGTCCTGGCGTTCATGGATGAGAAGGATGTCAAGGCGCTCCTCCCAGGGAGCCTGCCTTCCCTCACCAAGAACACGATCACGGATTTGAATGTCCTCGTGTCGCAGCTGGAAAATGTAAGGAAGACGGGGATCGCATTCGACGCGGAGGAGTACAACTACGGCGTGTTCTGCATCGGATCCCCGGTGTTCGACATCGAAGGCAGGGCCGTTGCGGGGCTCGGGATAACCGGACTGACCGGAAGATACCACAGCTCCGACAGCAAGAAGCTCATAAGGGCCGTGCTCGAAACAGCGTGGAAGGTATCAGCGGAAACAGGATATGATGGCGATTATTTCAGGAAGCTGCTTTCAAAATAAAACGGAATCTTATGATACATAAATCAAGAGCATGCCTTGCGGCATTAACTACGAACAAATACAGGTCCATTGAAAATTCCTATTGTATTTGCCATTCGTTTGTAGTTAAGCCCTGGTTGCCTACGGCGCCGCCAGAGGCGGGTAAACTCGCAAGAGCTGTGGAATATGGAGAAAAAGAATGAACCTTGAAATTCTCAGGGAAATCGGTGAATGGGCGGCCGTCGGATTTTACGAGGCGCTTGAAAAAAATCTGCCCTGGCCTGTGAACTACGGCCTGGCCTACAGGCGGATGTACGAGAACATGGATGTCGACGTGCCCGAAGGCAGGTGTCTCATCCCCTCGGAACCGTTCTACCATTCCAGGACCATGGAATCGGACAAGCTCTGGACCGCCGCCGGATTCATCCTCGACCACAACCACCACTCCGGACTGGAGCTGAATCCGATATTTGTGGATCTCAAGAAGAAGGCGTTCCCAAAGCATGCGGCATTCATAGATGAACTCAACGCCGACCTCCAGAGGAGACTGCTGCATTTCGGCGGATACACCCACTCCAATCCGGACATACGCCGGGTCGTCGGCGAAGGTTTCCTGTCGATGGAGAAGGAGCTGGACAACGAACTTGCCTGTCTGAAATCACAAGGCGACAAGGCTGTTCAGTCTGAACTGAACCTCCTCCTTGCGCTCAAGGAATATACGACCGGTGTCAAGGCATATTATTCTAGGATCAATTCTGCACTGATGCTTGCGGCTGGATCGGCGGAGGGCGAAAGGAAGAAAAGGCTTTCGGCTGTGAGCGATGCGTTTTCAGACTGCTTCATGGTTCCGTCAAAATCCTTCCTGGGCGGATTCCTCGCCGTGAATTTCACGTGGATGCTCGACGGCTGCGACAGCATCGGCAGGTTTGACCAGGCGCTGGGACAGCTCTTCGAAAAGGACATCGCGTCGGGGAAGCTCGAGCTGCAGCTGGCACGCGATCTCCTGGATGAATTCTTCAGGAACTTCGAACGCATGAACGCCTGGAACCTCCAGATAGGCGGCTGGACGTCTGACGGAAAAGACGGATGCAACGAGCTTACCAGGGAATGTCTTCTGGCATGCTCCCGGAACAGGCTCCGCCGGCCAAATGTCGCATTCAGAATAACCGGGAAAACTCCCGACAGCATCGTGGTCGAGGCGCTGAAGGCGATCTCAAAAGGGAGCGGCAGGCCCGCCCTCTACAATGATGATCTGTATGTGAAAACCCTGAAGTCCATGGATCTCGGTCTCACCGACGAGGACTCGCGGGAGATAGGTTTCGGAGGATGCACGGAAACCATGATCGCCGGACTCTCGAATGTCGGGAGCCTTGAAGGATCGCTGAATCTTGCAAAGGCCATTGAACTTGCGATCTTCGACGGATTCGATCCCGTTGCCAGGATCCAGTCCGGCCCGCATACCGGAAACTTCGCGGATTTCAGGACATACGATGAATTCCTGGCCGCCTTGAAGAGGCAGATCCAGTTCCAGACGGATTCCTTCGTCTCACAGAACCAGGCAGATCTCCGCAAACGTTTTACTGCCGGAGATCCGAAACTCTACAGGACCTTCTTCACTGGGGACTGCGTGAAGAGATGCAGATCTTTCGAGGCGGGAGGGGCAAGATACAATTGGTGCGTGGTGTCATATCAGGGCATTGCAAACACCATTGACGGCGCTGCGGCGATCAGGAAAACCGTCTTTGAGGAGAAGAGTGTGAGCCCTGAGGATCTTGTCAAGGCGCTGAAATCCGATTTCAAAGGATATGAGAAGCTGAGGAGGAAGCTTGTTGCAGTTCCCAAGTTTGGAAATGACAACGAGTATGTCGACGGGGTCGGCAGGGAACTGATTGAATACGCGTGGAGCGAGCTTTACAAACATGAGACGCCGCGGGGCGGACGCTATATCGCCTCGTGCATCCTTTTCGTGACCTATCTCTGGGCGGGCCGAACTGTCGGCGCCACTCCGGACGGACGCAATGCGTTCGAGGTGCTGACGGATTCCGTAGGGGCGGTGCAGGGATGCGACGAGAAAGGACCGACCGCCCTTCTCAAGTCTGTGTCGAAGCTCCCGCTCTGGCTTGCCGCAGGAACGCCTGTGCTCAACCTGAGGTTCCAGAAGTCGCTCTTCAGCAGCGACGAGACCCTTGCGAAGCTCGCAAAACTGGTCCGCGCGTTCTTCAAGCAGGGTGGAATGCAGATACAGATATCGGTCTTGGACACGGAGGAGATGCGGAATGCGCAGAAAGAGCCGGAGAAGCACAAGGATCTGATCGTCAGGATCGGCGGCTACAGCGAATATTTCAACCTGCTCGAGAAGGGGCTGCAGGAGAGCGTAATTGCAAGGACGGAACACGGGTTGTGATGTAGGCATTGAACGTCCAACATCTAACGGTTGGTAATGGAGGAGCGACAAATGCGTGAGTTTGGAAGTGTTGTTGGAGTTCACAGCTTTAGCGTGTCCCTGAATTGTTGATCCGGAACTTTAAGAAGGATTTGGATAATATGAGTAAGTCAAAAACAATACCCGGCATTTCAGAGAGGATCTCGATCCTGCGCGGAAGATGCCTGGACAGGAAGGCCGCACGCGGAAATCCGCCGAACTGGAGGACCGTCGTCGACGCGGAGGTCCTAAGGCATAGCGAGGAGGTGGAGTCCTGGCAGCTCAGGATGGGGATGAGGACGAAGGCGAGGCTCGAGGCGATGGAGTTTGAGACGGACGGGCTCGAACTGCTCGCAGGACGTGTGAAGTTTGGAGACTACGGGTTTACGGAGAGGGAGATAGCCGATTCGGAAAAATATCTCTCGCAGTATAAATGGCCCGGAGGCCAGACCGGACACTGCGCGATGGACATGAGACGCGTCTTCAAGGTCGGGCTGGGTGGTATTTCATCTGATCTCAGGGGGAGGATGAAGTCGGCTTCAGGTGGAAAGCGGGACACGTATCAGTCCTTCATATATGCGGTTGAAGGCATGTCGGAGATGATCGTGAATGCGAAGTCCGCAGCGGTCCAGGCAGGGAGAAATGCTCCGCAATGGAGGAGGATGGAGATAGGTGAGATCGTCGACTCCTGCGAAAGGATCAAGCATGGGCCGCCTCTCACTTTCCGCGATGCGATCCAGCTGGTCTGGTTTGTCGACACCGCGATATCGTTTGCAGACAATGCCGGACTGGTCGTCCCCGGTCGTCTCGACAGGGAGCTCATAGGCTTCTATGACGCCGACATCAAGAAGGGCATTCTCACCAAGGACAAGGCATTGAACCTAATTGAAAGCCTCTACCTGCTGATCAACGACTACGTCCCGGACGGACTCGCCATGTCGGTGATGGTAGGCGGCACGGATGAGAAGGGCAACGACACGACAAACGAGCTTTCATACCTTTCCCTCGAAGCTCTGCGCCGGACTAAGCTCGTATATCCTACGGTGGGGGTCTGCTGGCACGAGAAGACCCCGGTGAAGCTGTCGATGCTGGCATGCGATCTAGTTTCGAAGGGCTACTCGACTCCGGCCTTCTTCAACGACAAGGTCATCCGGAAGGGGCTTGAATCATATGGGCTCCCCGCCAGGAATTCGTGCAACTATATCAATTCCACCTGCGTCGAGATAACTCCGGTCGGATGCAGCAATGTCTGGGTGGCCTCACCCTACTTCAGCCTCTGCAGGATACTGCTCGAGGAGATCGACGCGCAGGCGTCTTATGCGAAATCCGCAAAAAGCTTCGATGCGTTCCTGCATTCGTATTTCCAGCGCCTTGCCGCCGCTGTAAAGGAGGCGGTGGACGGACAGGAGGCGGCCCGTGCAGGAAGAAGGCGGCTCGGAGGTAAGCCGCTGCAGAGCGTGTTCACGAAAGGATGCATCGAATCAGGGTGCGACATCGACAACTCAGGCGCCCTTGTCAACTGGATAGAATGCTCGTTCGTCGGACTTGCGAACCTGGCGGATTCCCTGCACGTGATACGCGGTGAGGTCTTCGAACGGAAAAACCTGGATTTTGCAGGCCTCAAGAAGATCCTTTACTCCAACTTCAAGGGTTGTGAGAACGTAAGGCTCCGCTTCCTGGATGGATATTCGAAATATGGCAATGCCTGTCCGGAGGTCGACGGCCTTGTGCAGGAGACCGCTGATTTCATAAAAAAGGAATGCATGAAACATAAGGTCGGATCCGGCAAGAATCACTTCATCCCGGGAACCTTCTGCTGGGTGATGCATGAACGGCTCGGCTCTGAATGCGGAGCGACGCCAGATGGAAGAAGAAAGGGGTTCCCCTTCGCCGACGGCGGCGGTCCCGCCCAGGGGCGTGAGAAAAGCGGGCCGACCTCCTCGATACTCTCGACAACTTCCTGGGACCACTCGTTCCTTATCGGCGGACTCGCCTACAACATGAAGTTCTCCGGGGAGCTCTTCAATTCGCCTGAATCCGTGGAAAGACTTCATTCGCTAGTAGCCACATTCCTGCGGAGAGGCGGGTTCGAGACCCAGATAAATGTCGTCAGCAGGAAGATCCTCGAGGATGCGAAGAGGAATCTGGAACAGTACAGGGACCTTGTCGTCAGGATCGGCGGCTACACCGACTATTTCACGAGATTGTCTCCGGAGATGAAGGATGAGGTCATGAGACGTACGGAGTATGACAGGCTATGAAGAACAGCAGCATAACCGGAACAGTTTTTGACATCCAGAAGTTCTCGATCCATGACGGGCCGGGGATAAGGACGACTGTCTTCCTGAAAGGGTGTCCGCTGGACTGCCGCTGGTGCCATAATCCTGAGTCAAAGAAATCCACCCCTGAGATCTCGTTCATCTCCGAGAAATGCATACTGTGCGGATACTGCGCGTCTAAATGTCCGAACAAGTGCCATGTGATAGATGGGAGGAACCATTCATACGACCGGGCGAAATGCCTGCGCTGCGGGAAGTGCACGCTCGAATGCTATTCGAAGTCGCTTGAGGTGGTCGGGAAGGAAATGTCGGTCGGGGAGGTGATGGAGGAGGTTTTGAAGGACCTCCCGTTCTATGAAACCTCCGGCGGCGGCATGACAATCTCCGGCGGTGAGCCGATGGCGCAGTTCCAGTTCACGAAGGTGCTGCTCGAGGAGGCGAAGAGGAACAAGCTGCACGCCTGCATCGAGACCAGCGGTTATGCTCAGATGGAAAGATACAGGGAGATAATCCATGATGTTGACATCTTCCTGATTGACTTCAAGGAGAGCGACCCGGCAAGGCACAGGAAATATACCGGAGTGCCGAATGACACCATTTTGAAGAACATAGCCGCAATCGATTCCCTGGGCGCCAAGTCTGTCCTGCGCTGTCCTGTAATTCCAGGGCTCAACGACAGGAAGGAGCATTTCATGGAGATTGCGAGGCTCGCG
>CAZDNQ010000273.1:0-6657 GCA_964506605.1 uncultured Victivallis sp.
TATTTCATTCTCCACTCAGTAATCCATTGCACCGGAGTCTTTCCTGTAGCATCCCTCAACATTCTCGAGACATGTGCCAACGTCCGTCCGGACAAGCTTTCAAAATGCCTAGGCCCTTTGCAGAAGTTTTCGGGCTTTGACATCATCACACATGCGTCTCGAAGCCATGAAGGACACTTTTCAAAAGGTCCTTCTTCAGGAGCCGGAGATATTCTCAGGATAAGCGAAAGAAGGAAATGCTCAAGAGCCATATCCGTATGCGGTCCTTTCCGGAGCTCCCTGAATTCGTTCTCAAGCCACGCTCCATCCTCGGCTGAAAGCCTTCTGATGCGTTTTGAGTCCGCCTTCTCACCCCAGAGCGGATCCTTTCCAAGGAAATATCTCTTCAAGATCTGCTTCATGCACTCAGGTGGGAAAGCCAGGTTCACCACCTTGTAGCCTTGTCCGTCAATCCACCTGTATCCGTGGAGGTCCTCAGGCATGACAAACCCGAAGTCGTTCGGCGCAAGCTCAATCTCCTCGCCGTTGACATCATGCAGGCATCTCCCCTCCTGCATCAGGAAGATCTCCATGAAGTCGTGAGTGTGCAAATTGACCTCCGGCCGTGTCACATGGTGGAAGACGAGCTCGAACGGCTCGCCCGCCGCACTGCAGTTCTGGTACTTGAGATGGTTGTGAGAAGGCACTGTCATATCCTCAAAAGTATGTCGGGTTTTCTGTGTCCGGCGTAGCTTCTCAGCGAAGTCGGAAACCCGACAAGTTGGCGTTTTCATTCGACATGCTCATGACAGGTAAAAACCGCCCTACTTCTTAAAATATCATAATACAGTAATTTTAATATCATTTTATTGAAAGAATATATTTATTGTCTATGTATCTTTTACAGCATTGCATGAAATATATCATAATAAAGGAGTATAGCCATGAAGGGATTTACGCCTGACTACAGGAACATAGAGAATGCCGCAAGGAACAGGAAGCCTGCGCGCCTCCCCTTCTACGAGCACATCATAAATCCGGAATCCATGGAAAACATCACCGGAAAGAAGTTCGGGGGGCTGATCAACGGCGACAGAAATGATGTACGGGAATACTTCCGTATCTACAATGACTTCTTCCTCAAGCAGGAATACGACACGGTCTCATTCGAGTGCAGCGCCCGGGCAATACTTCCGAATTCAGGGGCTCTTGGCGATCATAGCAAGCGTGGCGCCATCCATAGCAGACGCGAACTCGAGGAATATCCCTGGAAGGAGTTTCCCAAAAAATACTTTGATGCATGCGATGGCAAGTTCACAGCGCTAAAGGAAACTCTGCCTCCTGGCATGAAGGCGGTCGGGGGAATTGGAAACGGAGTCTTCGAGATCGCGGAGGATCTTGTAGGCTTTGAATCTCTCTGCCTCCTCCAGGCCGACGAACCTGACACCTTCTCCGAGCTTTTCGTCAGGATCGGTGACTACCTGGTGGAAATTTGGACTGAATTCATAAAGCGCCATGGTGATGCCTTCGCCGTCTGCAGGATCGGCGACGACATGGGTTTCAAGACATCGACTTTAATGGCTCCACAGACACTCATAGACAATGTCGTTCCCCAATACAGAAGGATAATCAAGGTGATACACGCCTCCAAAAAGCCTTTCCTTCTTCATTCATGCGGGTGCATATTCGACATCATGGACGACATGATCGGCGCCGGAATCGACGCCAAGCATTCCAACGAGGACGCCATAGCCCCATATGACGAATGGATATCCAGGTACGGAAGGAAGATCGGACTCTTCGGTGGAATAGACACCGATCTGCTCTGCAGGATGAAGCCTGATGACATATATGAATACGTCCTCGAATCTGCCTCAAGATTCCGCAGGAACGCCAGCGGATACGCCCTCGGTTCCGGGAATTCCATTCCGGCATATGTACCTCCGGAGGCATACCTCGCCATGATCAGGGCCGGCAAGGAAATCCGCAGGAGGGAGAATTCATAAATTAAATGAACATCCAAAATCGAACTCTGAACTTAGAACATCGAAGTAAAGAGAATAAATGTATCATTTCCGTCCAGCCGGTAATATTCTCTAAAAATTATTAGAGGAGATTGCCAGCAAGATGTTTACCCGCACGCCTGAATCGTGCGACCAGGGCTAGCGCTCCTGTATTTCACTTCGTCATTCGATATTCCTTGTTCATTATTCGATATTCAACTCCCCACTTACTTCCAAGCCCCGGGATTCGCCTCAGGATTGTTGTACATCTCCGGGAATTTTCCTTCGGCGATACCGCCGGTCTTGTCAAGCTGCGGCTTCTCCAGCTTCCATGCCGGACGCGGAGAGACCTTGGTGCAGAAGTCGCACTGACCTATCTTCTTCCTCTTCTCCAGGCTGTCCATGCATGCCCTGATACAACCTTTGGCGCCGCATATGGCGAAATAGGTTGTATGGCTAATTATCTGGTTATAATAATTCATGACCCTGTCCGTCGGAAATTCCGCATTGGGACCCCATTTCGCCCCTGCCATCGGATATGTCATCCTGTATGCAGACTCCTCGGACATTGTCGAGTTCCTGACGTCCAGATCCAGTCCAGGCATGTCCTTTTTCAGGAAAGGCGACGCCTCCCAGTTGAGTCCATGGTGCGTAAGCGTGCAACGTCCCATGTGCACGTCTCCCCACTCAAATTCCGTATCGTCAATCTTGATCTTTATCGAAGGCCTGTCTCCGGGCTTCGGTATTGCGCCTCCGGGGCAGTCCTTCGCGCAGCGCATGCACTTGTTGCAGAATGTCCCCGGCTTAATAAGCGGATCCGGCTCCAATTCTGCGTCTGTCAATATCGTCCCGAGCCTGACGCGAGGGCCGAACTTGGGGTGGATGAACACCTTCGACCATCCCATTTCACCCATGCCACATGCGACTCCGGCGATACGCACATTGATATTGATTTCAGCCGGAGGACGTCCAGGGGCGACAGGCTTGTTCAGTCCCGGCCTCTCAGGAACCCCGGGATACAGGGGCACTGCCTCGAATCCATTGTCCTCTATGAAACATGCGGTCTCGTAGGTCACGAATGGACGGAACAATGTATTCAGCTTGTTATAGGAATAAAATGTATAGTTCGCCCAGTGCGTGCCCTCTGTGATCCCCCTGTATGAGCCACGCGGAATCGGCTGGACGATCGTTATCACAGACTTGCATTCCGGGAAAATGTTCAGCGGATGCATCATCTGCGGTGCGTTCTTGAACCTTTCTATGTTAGCTATGCCTATGTCGCCGCATCCGGCATTGAACGCGGCTTCCTTTACCATTTTAGCTGTGAGTTTCATACGATTTTCCTTATAAGTAACTCGGGCTTGAAAGCCCGAAGATTAATATCAGATCTTCTCGGACAGGAATGTCCGAGTTACCTCTTAGCATACTGCTTCGAGCAGCCGAGATCCGAGGCGTCCGGCATGTCTTCAGGAGAAACAGGACGCTTGAATCCGTCCATCAGCCAGGCCGAACGCTTGCGGAACTTGTTCTCGAACTTGTTAAACGTCTTTCCGGCCTCCTCGAGTTTCACCATGCATGTCCTCCCGCAGATGGCGGCGAACCTGTCCGGACGGCTTCCCCTGCCCGGCCCCTGCATCGCGCCGTTGGGACATGACGCGCAGATGGAATAGTCGATTGTCGCTGAGCTTATCGAATTCTCACCTTCTCCTATGCTTTTCATCTTAGTCTTGTCAATCGCCTTGAACGGACAGACCTTGGCGCATGCCTCGCATCCGCCGCAGATGCCCTTGTCCATGACCATGTCGGTCATGAGCTTCGCATCCGTGAGTATCAGCGCGAAACGCTGCCTGATTCCAAATTCAGGGGTGATGAAAAAGCCTCCGAGACCGAGTTCACCGAGTCCCGCCGCATGGGCGGCGAAGTCCAGATCAACGATGACGTTCGGCGCGGGTTTGCCGGGTGCGACAGGAACACCCGTAGGCATGCCGTCCTCGGAATATCCGAAGAGGGGGACAGCCTCGAACCCCTGTGTCTCGATATGGCAGGTGAGATCGTAGGTGGTCCTGGCAAGGAAATTATCTTCTAGCCATTTGAATCCGAAGGTGGAATAAGTTGAATTGAAATTAGTGCCCTCCTCGACACCGCGCAGCGCACCGCGCAGGATGCGGCGTCCTACGACAATCACTGATTTGCATTCGGGGAAAATTGAAAGCGGATTCTTGTCGGCCGGCAGCCCGGCAAACCTTTCAATCGGCGCAACACCTATAAGGTCGGCACCCTTTGACTTCGCATAGCTCTTAAGTTCATTGGCATCCATGTTAAACTCCTTTTTATTTAATTGCCGGCCAGATGCCGGCTCTCCATTTTATCTACTTCGTTATTCGATATTCCTTGTTCATTATTCGAAATTCAATTAACTCATCTTATACGGCGCATATCCAAGAGCGAAAGAAGCGGCCTCGGCCACAGCGCAGACGCTCTTCCTGAACCTGTTCCATGTATCCTCGCCGCGTTCGCCTTCCGGAAGCATTGTCCCGATGACTGCGGCGAGATTGCCGTCGCGGTCAAAGACTGGAGCGGCTATCGCAGCAACTCCGGGGGTCCTTTCCGAATCCATGACC
Source organism: uncultured Victivallis sp. (assembly GCA_964506605.1). Classification (GTDB taxonomy): domain Bacteria; phylum Verrucomicrobiota; class Lentisphaeria; order Victivallales; family GWF2-50-93; genus GWF2-50-93. Next base: position 4,604 of record CAZDNQ010000273.1, read on the forward strand.
GCCAGCTTCTCCTTCCTTATCTTCTCCAGCTCGAGCTTGAACTTCTTCAGATCGGTAACCGTCTTATCGGTCATTTTCTTAAGCCCATTCTTCTTCACGAAACTGTCCAGCTCCTTTTCCTGGACATATGCGGCACAGACTTTCCCGCCGGCGGTATAATTGATAGGATTGATACTTCCAATATCGAGTCCGAGATCCCTCTTCACGCCTTCCGGAGAGACCACGTCGACCACCATCGCCTGGCATTCATGGGGGACCTGCATGTAGATCTCGCGTCCAAGCTCGTTCGCCAGCTTGAACAGGAATGGACGGAGCCTGGTACGGACACCCATCCGCCGCAGGCAGCCATTTGACAGGCAGAGTATCTTTAGGCTTATGAAATATTTCCTCTGACCATCCTGTTCCACGTATCCGATCTCCTGGAGGGTCTTGAGGAGCCTGCAGACATGGCTCTTCGGGAGCTTCATCCTTTCCGACAGTTCCTTCACTGAATGGGAATCCGTGCTTCCCGAGAGGAACTCCAGGATGCTCATGCCGTTGTTGAGGGTGTTGTTCATGCCATCTCCATTAATATCATATATTAGAACTATAACTAATATTGTTCTATATATTAGAACTTCAAGCACGCAAAGAAAGATTTCTGAAAGAATTTTAAGCCTGATAGAAATGAAGGGGGAAGAAAGCAAGAATTAGTAGACCACAGAACACACAGATTACACAGAAAGGATTTTTAAATGAAAAGCTAGAAAGGATTATCAGGAAATATTAAGGAACAAGGATAATTTTGATTTTCTGTGTAATCTGTGTGTTCTGTGGTTAAATATATTTAACTCCGTATCTCAGTGCCTTTGCCCCTGCCTGTCCTCCATAGCGCTTAGGCGAAGGAGGATGGTCAGCCTTTCCCACGGAATGCGCTGGGGCTCCTGCCGGCGATTTTCCTGAACAGCTTGTTGAAGTGCTGCGGATCCGGTATCCCCACCCTCTCCCCGATCTCCTTCACAGGAAGCGCCGTGCATTCAAGCAGATGCTTGGCATACTCTATCCTGCGATTGATCAGATACCTGTTCATAGTCACGCCATACTGCCTTCGGAAAAGGACCGCAAGGTAGTTCTGGGACAAACCTGCCGTCCGGCTCAGTTCGGGAATGCTTATCGGATGCGACAAACTCCTGTCTATCTCCATGGCAGCGTTGACGACCGCCGTCATGGCCTTGCGCCCGTGGTTCTCGGAAAGTGATTTCTGGAGCCAGTGCAGCCAGATCAGAAACTCCTGAAGCACAAGGGAGGCTGAATGATCCGCCTCAGAGGATGTACCCGTCTGCTGGATCCACCATATGAGATTCATGAACTTTGACTCTGCCGCAGATCTCGCCTCTCCCAGTTCCAGGCAGAGCGGAAGCGACAGCATGCTTCCCTTGCCATTTCGCTGAGCTGGAAATTTAAAATGCGTACAGTAATGGAATCCGGGCTTCTGCAAATCGTACCTGGCATCAGTCCCAGCCGGAGTAATTGTGATCGTTCCAGGCGCAATGTCATACTGGTTCCCTGAGAGCCTAATCTTTCCGCAGTAGTCATATATGTGAAGCGCGTTAGTGGCACCGTTGAGATAGCTCACGGAAAAGTTCCTGTCGGCAAGAGGATAGCGTCCGGCTCTCAATACCTGGGGAAGTGCGTCCATCTCAAATTCGAATTGCATCAGTCACTCTATTGTAGATGATGGAAAAGCGGATGAAAGGGGCTTGGAAAATGAAAAGCTTCTACACCCGTCATCCTGCCACCCAAGGCCCCTGTCATCCGTTATTATTGAATTTATACCACACTATGTTGAATATTTCCAATTGTTAAAGGCATTTTATATTAAATATTATATTATTGATTTTTAACCATAGGAGGTTTTCATACATGACACCGCGCGAAAAATTCATAGCCGCACTTGAACGCAGGCCTATAAAAGGGAGGGTCCCCCATTTCGAGCTTGTCTTCTTTCTGACGATGGAGGCTTTTGGAAAAATCCATCCGTCCCAAAGGAACTACAGCCAATGGGACCAGATGGA
>CAZDNQ010000274.1:0-6610 GCA_964506605.1 uncultured Victivallis sp.
TCGCATTCATCCAACTCCAGACCACGCGCCACGCCCCCGATCATGCGGCCGCCATTCCAGAGGCCGAGTATTTGAAAGGGATCTATCTCAGGAGCGAGCTCAGAACAAGTTGTTCACCAGGATCCCCATCACACTAAGCGGACCCTGATCCTCCAAACCCTCGGTGGCTTTATCGAGCTTCTGAAGCGTCATCTTCGCATTCTTGTAAAGCTCCTGATCGTTCACGATCTTGCCAACAGTGCCCTCGCCGCGATTCACCTTCTGCAGGATCTCTTTGAGATTCGTCATCGAGTCGGTGGCCTCGTTGTAGAGCTTCTCTGAGATGAAGACCTGGCCGGCCTCCTTCGCCGCCGCCAGCTTGGTCGCGGAATCAATCTTCGGATCCGACAGCATGTCCTTGTATATGCTTACAGCCATCTGCTGCTTTTTCAGGGGGAAGCACATCCTCGCCATCTGGAGCTTGACCTTGCTGAGATTCGGCGAATCCGGAAAATTCCTTATGAACTTCTGGCATGAGTCGATCGCCTCGTCATAGCTTTTCGGCAGCGCCTGGGCGTTTATCAGCTGGAGGGTGATCCTCTGCCTGTCGGTGTCGTTCTCAGCGAAATATTCGGCATCCTTCAGGTATGGGATGGAGGCCTTCAGCTCATTCCTGCCCGAATATGCGTCGGCAATCGCCGAACTTACGGCGAACCAGAGCGAATCCGGCCCCTTCGCCTGCGCCTTGATCTTCCTGTAGATGTTCTCCGCCTCCGCCAGCTTGCCGTCCTTCACCAGCAGGAACGCGGAGAGAAGGATGTTTGTCACGCTTTTGGCATCCCCTGCGTCAAGCATGGCCTTCGCCTTTTCAAAATCACCCCTGTAGATCGCGACGGTTATCCGCTGCTTCCTCGCGTAGTCTGCCCATTTCGTGTCCTTCCCTATGGATTCGAGCTTGGCGTACGCCTTGTCGGCCTCGTCCCAGTTCAGCTTGCCCGCCCATACCGCACCGAGCGCGGAAAGCGATTCCGCATATACATCGGAGATGTCCGGGGCGTTTTTCAGGATCTGGTTGAAGGCCTCTATGGCCCTGTCAGTCTCGCCTTCGATGACAAGTATGCTCGCATTCCAATATTCCGCCTTGTACGCGAAATTCTTGTCGGTGACGATGTCTCCCGCGAATTTCACAGTGAACTGGTTGAACTCGCTGCGGGCGCTCTTCGCATCCCTGCTCCTGGCATATGCCGAGAACAGGCAGAAATAGGCGTCCTTCAGCGCGGAGGGATCGTCGGCGGCCTCGTTCCTGTACTGGGTATAGAACTTGACCGCCAGGGAGTAGTATCCGTCGCCGAAAGCCTTGTCGCCGATCTGCCTGGACCTGTAGTAGTTCCCGGCATCCTGCGCGAAGACGGAGGCGCAGAGGAGGATGGCCGCAGCAAGGGCCGAAAATCTTCCCGCCAGTCTGTTCAAGATGATGTCCATAGGAATGCGAAGAAAATCCGTCTATTCTTCCTTGCCGTCCTCGGCGCCGGGCTTCGCCCCGGACTTGACCTTCTCATAGATCTTCTCGAGAATCTTCTTCTGCACGTCTGGATTCTCCTGCAGGAAGAGCTTCAGGGCGTCCCTGCCCTGCCCGAGCTGCTCGCTGCCATACGAGAACCAGGATCCTTTCTTCTCGATGATCTTGAAGTCCAGCGCGACGTCGATGATCGATCCTGCGCGGGATATCCCCTCGTTGAAGTTGATGTCGAACTCCGCGACCTTGAACGGCGGCGCAAGCTTGTTCTTGACGACCTTCACCCTGGTCCTGTTTCCGGTGACTCCGCCCGCCGCGTCCTTGATCGCCGTGACCCTGCGGATGTCCATGCGGATCGAGCTGTAGAACTTCATCGCATTTCCGCCAGGGGTCGTTTCCGGGTTTCCGAACATGACGCCGATCTTCTCGCGGATCTGGTTTGTGAATATGCAGCATGTCCTGCTCCGGCTGATGGAGCCTGTGAGCTTCCTGAGGGCCTGCGACATGAGGCGCGCCTGGAGCCCCATGAACGAATCGCCCATCTGCCCTTCAAGCTCGGCCTTCGGCACGAGGGCGGCCACGGAGTCTATCACCACCACATCGACCGAATTGCTCTTCACGAGCGTCTCGGTTATGCTCAGGGCGTCCTCGCCGCAGTCGGGCTGGGAGATCAGGAGGGTGTCGAGGTTGACTCCGATCATCTTCGCATACTGCGGATCAAACGCATGTTCCGCATCGATGAGGGCTCCGACTCCGCCGCCTCTCTGCGCGTTGGCGATTATATGCAGGCAGAGTGTCGTCTTTCCTGATGATTCCGGACCGTAGATCTCAACTACCCTTCCACGCGGGACTCCGCCGATGCCGAGGGCGATGTCGAGGGTGAGCGCGCCGGTGCTGATGATCGGGACGTCCACATGCATGTTCGTGTCGCCGAGGCGCATGATGGAGCCCTTGCCATATTCCTTTTCGATCTGGCTTATGGCTATGGTCAGGTTCTTGTCGCGTACGTTCTTGTCCACCTTGTCGGTTTTTTCCGCCTTCTCGGCCTTCTCGGCCTTCTCAGATTTTTCGCTCTCGGCCATCTTGATTCCCCTCCGTATGTGATTTTAATGATTTCGTTTTGAAAATAGAGCAGATAAATATACCCGATGAATATCTTCTTCAAGCGTGCGTGGAATATTTCTAATAGAAATTAGGCGATGCGCCGTCCCCTCATCCTGAAAAACTGGACACGCAATGGAAGTTTTAAACACGTCCCCCGAAACCTCCGCTACAGCTCCACCTGCAGGCCGTACTCGATGACCTTGCCGGGCGGCAGGCGGTAGAAGGTGCTCGCGTCGTAGGAGTTCTTCGACATGAACGAGAATATCCTCCTGCGCCATGTCTGGAACGGCGATGCCGGCTTGATCACCAGCGCCTCCCTCCCCAGCACGTATGTGATCCTGTTCATGTCGAGCTTGAATCCTTTAGCTGCGAGATCCTTCAGCGCCTCGGGGATGTCCGGATCCTCGCTGAACCCGTATTTGACGATGATCCTGTGCATCCCGCAGCCCAGATCCTGCACCTCGCTCCTCACGTCGTCCTGCACGAAAGGCATGTCCACGGTCCTCACCGTCATCAGGATCACCTGTTCATGGACGACCTGGTTGTGCTTGAAGTTATGAAGAAGAGTCCTTGGCACTCCGGTCGAGTTTCCAGTAAGGAAGACCGCCGTTCCTTTCGCCCTGAACGGCCTGCTTGCCTCGATATCCTTCAGGAAGAGATCCATCGGCAGGGAATTCGCCTCGACTTTTTTGCCGAGGACCGCCCTGTAATACCTCCATGTCGACATCATCATATAGACAAGCGCGGCAATGAGTATTGGAAGCCAACCGCCCACCTTGATCTTCAGGAAGCATGACATGAAGAAGGCCGAATCGACAACGAGGAAGAGCACGGCTATTGGAATGATTATATATTTCCTTGCAGGCCACACCCTGCCTGCGATCATCATTGCCAGGACAGTCGTTATGAGCATTGTGCCTGAGACTGCGATCCCATACGCGCCGGCAAGGGAGCCGGAATCCCTGAATCCGAGTATCAGCAGCACTGTTCCTATGAAAAGGGCGGCGTTCATCGCCGGCATGTAGACCTGCCCGATCTCCTTCGACGAAGTATGTATTATGCGCATCCTCGGAAAGAAACCGAGCTGCAGCGCCTGCCTTCCAAGCGAAAACGCGCCCGATATCACCGCCTGCGAAGCGATAATCGTTGCGAATGTCGCAAGGAAGACCATCGGATAATGGAGAAAATGAGGAGAGACCTTGTAAAAGAGGTTCTCGGCCTCGCCGGGATGCTGCAGCAGGAAGGCACCCTGTCCGAAATAGTTGAGCAGCAGCGCCGGCAGCACCAGCCCGAACCAGCCTATCCTCATGGCGCGTTTTCCAAAATGCCCCATGTCGGCATAAAGTACTTCTCCGCCGGTTACAGCAAGGAATACTGAGCCGAGTACGGCGAATCCATGCCATTTGTTGCGGATGAATATCTCGATGGCATACTCCGGGTTCAAGGCATGGAGCACGCCCGGCGAGCTGATTATCGAGAGAAGGCCGACAATTCCAATCGCGAGGAACCATATGAGTATGACCGGTCCGAATACCGCTCCAATCTTTGATGTCCCATGGCTCTGGCAGGCGAACAGCGCTGCGAGTATCGCAATTGAGATGTAGATGATGTACGGCTGGAACACGTCGGTCGCGACATTGAGCCCCTCCACGGCGCTCAGCACGGAGATCGCAGGTGTTATGATCCCGTCTCCGTAAAGCAACGCCGCCCCTATTATCCCAAGCATGCCCACGGCGTAGATTTTCCTGGTGTTCCTGGAGTTCTGCATCTCATGCACTACAAGGGCCATCAGCGCCAGTATGCCCCCCTCGCCGTTGTTGTCGGCCCTGAGAAGAAACGTCAGGTATTTCAGGGAGATCGTAAGCGTAAGGGACCAGAAGAACAGCGATAGGATGCCAAGTATGTTTGCTTCGCTGACTGCAATCCCGTACGACTCAGAAAAGCATTCCCGGAAAGCATAGAGCGGACTTGTCCCTATGTCGCCGTAGACGACGCCGAGAGCACCCAGGACGAGTACATGCAGACTGTCCTTGGCGTAATCAACCCCTTTGGGATTTGCTGCTTGATTCATACGAAAAAGAAAGTTGTTTGAGATATATGTTACAATATCGTAACATCTCTGTTTTTCAAGGAAAAACCTCTCAAACACCAGGGCGCAGGCGGCGGGCAGCCCTCTTACATCATATCAGTGACAAAGCTTGATTCATCGATGAGCATGGATCTGAGCTTTGTCAGAGCCTGGTTCTGGATCTGCCTGACGCGCTCCCTGGTCCTGCCTATTTCATGGCTGACCTGATCCAGGGTTCCGGGAGAGCTTCCATCAAGGCCGAACCTCATCTTCAAAATCAGCTTCTCCCTCCTGTCAAGGCCTTCCATGAGATTTGCCAGGCGGCTGACCGATTCAACGTCGCCGAGAATCCTGTCCGGGATCGAGGAGTTGTTGTCAGCGATGACATCCTGGAATTCCCCTGACTCGCCCTGCTGGATCGGGGCATGGATGGAGAAGGTCGTGGTGTCCGCAAGCTTCAGGCTTGTGACAGTCCTTTCACTGAACTCAAGGAATCCCGCTATTTCAGCGTCGGTGGACTCGCGTCCGAGCTTCTCGGCGAGCTTGATGCGCGCCGACTTTATCTTATGCATTTTCCCGGCCGACTGGATGGGCACGCGGATTGTCCTGCTCTGGTTTGAAAGGGCGCGGCGCATCGACTGCTTTATCCACCAGGCGGAATACGAGCTGAATTTCGCGCCTTTCCCGGGATCAAACTTTTCAACCGCCCTCATCAGGCCGATATTACCCTCGGAGATAAGATCCGAGAGGGGAAGTCCGTATCCCCTGTAATCGTGCGCTATCTTTACAACGAGGCGGAGGTTCGCCTTGATGAGCGCAGTCCTGGCCTCCTCCCTTAGCTTCGGGTCGTTCCCATGGATCTTTGCGGCAAGCTCCACTTCCTCGACCCTTGTCACGAGTGACAGTTGGCCGATGTCCTGCATATATGCCTTCACGGAGTCAGTTTGCGGCAGGGAGGACTTGTCTTCGGGGCTGGAGTCTTCTGCATCTGCGCCTCTTTCCCTTGTTCCGCCAGCTTCTTTTTCTTCAGGTATTTCAATGTCAAGGTCCAGAACTTCCATGTCCGGAGATTCAGGAACTTTCGCCGATATGGCGGACCTGATATTTTTCCTGGCCTGCGTTTTTCTGGCTTTGACTTTCTGCTTCCGCCGGGGGGATGCCCTTTTCAGAAGCTTTTTTGCAGCAGTTTTTTTAACGGGCTTCACAGCCCGACGAGCTCTCCTGGACGCTTTATGACGTGACATGGCTTTTACCGGCTTTCATTGGAAATAATATCGGAAGTGTAAAATCCAGCATACCGACTCAAAGGCGATATTACAAGGGATAGTTGAAAGCAATACGGATAATATACGGCAGTCGGGCAATGTGTCAGTCCTTCAGGCACAGAGTGGCAAAGGCACATCTGCATACGGGTCACTTCGGCCAGAGCCAGCAGAGGTATCCGAGATATATGACTATGAGGGCGGCGCCTTCGATCCTGCTGATCGTGAATCCCGTCTTCATCATGGGAAACAGAAGGATCGCGGTCAGCAGCATCATCCCAATGTCGAGATTGCTTATGCCCGGCGCTGAGATCGGTTCGACAAGGCCGGCGATGCCGACAATGCAGAGAATGTTGAAGATATTCGAGCCGACAATGTTCCCTATGGAGATGTCAGACTGTTTCTTGACCGCAGCCATCACAGATGTGGCGAGTTCCGGAAGGCTCGTACCGGCGGCGACGATTGTCAGGCCGATCACCGCCTCGCTGATCCCGAACCTCTGAGCGATAATCACCGAACCTTCGACGAAGACCCTGGCTCCGGCGACCAGGGCGACAAGTCCGGCGACTATGAAGTAGATGCAGACAATCGTCCCGTACTCCGCATGTATTTCAGTATGAGTTCCTTCATCCTTGCTCTTCTTCACCTCTTTTCTTGCCATCATTACTACGGTAACCGTAT
>CAZDNQ010000275.1:0-6601 GCA_964506605.1 uncultured Victivallis sp.
CCTTGTAATCCATTGTCAACCTCTCTTATATTAAGTTATTGTTATCTCAGATTCCGTCAAACCACGCAATCTCCCAATCAAAAAATCACCAAATAAACAAAGGGCGTGTAATCTAACATCCTGTTCCGCTTTTCTCAAACCATGTAGTGGAAATAGCTGAAAGTTCAGATTATGTAGCCGTTCCTCTGGAGCTCCCAGAGCTTGCGGTAGTGTCCGTCCCTCCCGACCAGCTCGGCGTGCGTGCCCTCCTCGACTATCCTCCCGCGGTGCAGGACGATAAGCCTGTCAGCCCTCATGATCGTCGACAGGCGGTGCGCGATAATTATCGAGGTGCGTCCGCTGAGGAGCTCCGCCAGGTCGCGCTGTATTTCGCTTTCAGTAAGCGAATCGAGCGAGGACGTCGCCTCGTCCAGCACGATTATCCTCTTGTTTGCGAGTATCGCACGGGCGATCGACACGCGCTGCTTCTCGCCTCCGGACAGCTTGACGCCGCGTTCGCCGACAATCGTCTGCTCCTTGTCCGGGAATTCCCCTATGATCCGGTCAATCTGGGCGAACTTGAGGGCCTGCATCACCTCCTCGCGCGACGCATCCGGCTTCGAGAATGCGACATTGTTGTAGATGGTGTCGTCGAACAGCACGCATTCCTGGGGCACTATGGACATCTCGCTGCGCAGGGATTCCTGTGAGACGTTCCTCACATCGTTGCCGTCAATCAATATGTCCCCGCTGCTGACATCATAGAACCTGTAGAGCAGCTTGACTATCGTGGTCTTGCCGCTGCCTGAATGTCCGACCAGTGCGATTTTTTCGCCAGACTTTATTGTCAGGTTGAGATCATGGACGACCTCTCGCTTGGAATTGTAGGAGAAGCTGACATTCCTGAACTCAACCGCCCCCTTGCCGATGCTTATCGGTTTCGCATCCCCGGCATCCTTCACCGTCTGAGATATTTTCCCGTATCTGAAGAGTGATTCGAAGTCCGCCATCGCACGGTAGAAGTTCCGGACCCCTCTGACAAAGCCGTGGAGGGGGTTGGTGAGGTTCCCGTATGTCGTAAACACGAACACTACGCTTCCAATGCTGATGCTTCCGGCGATGAGATCCTGGATCGGGAAGAAGACTATGAGGAATGTGCCGATTCCAATTATAGTGTTCTGCCCAAGCCAGGTGTAGCGGCCGATGTCCCAATGGGCCCGCTGCGCATCGCGGGTCGCGCCGGACTTCCCCTCATATCTTGAACCGATTATCTTTTCCTTGCCGTAGTACTTGATCGCGTCGACATTCGTAAAGACGTCCCCGATGAACCCCTTCTCGGCGTCGTCCGCGTTGTTCTCTACTAGAGTGTATCTCATCTCTATCTGCTGCATGAAGAGGCTGAACAGCAGGAACACGAAGGACGTACCGAGCGCCACAAGCACATATGTCGGGCTGAAATATGCCAGTGAAACGGACACCACCACGAACTGGAAGATGAATGGAGCAAATTCAAAGATGGCGACATCCGTGAACATCTCTATCGCCCTGCCCCCGCGTGAAAGCCTCGCGATGAGGGTACCCGCCTTGTGCGAAGTGTGGAAATCGTGCGAGAGCATTATCAGATGCAGGAAATATCGCCGTTTCATGTCGAAGATCATCTTCGCCTCCAGGCGGTTGGTGAAATGGAGCTGCAGGAAGCGCAGGACCGAGCGCCCGAAGATTATTGCAAAATAATAAATGGAAATCATCACAAGCGCAGAGACAAAGACTCCACGGGCCATAGTCCCTGCAATGAAGCTGGTACCGTCGTCGATGACGAACTTGAAGAGGATCTTGTCGAGGGTCAGCGTCAGCTCGAACACGAAATTCACGGCAAGCACCAGCGCAGCAAGCCAGAGGTATGGCCTGATGAACGTATAGTAAACCGAAAGGTTGTACTTGAAATCTATTTTTTCTTTTCTGTGGGGCATCGTAATTTCCAGCAGTTGCTAGTATATGGGGGCGGAGACTTAAATTCAAGAAAAAAGAAGACGGTGAAGTCCAGTTTCCCGGACAACACCGCCGTTGTCGGCAGACAGAACCTTATTATCCCTACTCGACCTTCACATCAACCGGGACAGATGAAATTGATTTCACCGGCCCGCAGGTCAGGATCGCAGCAACAGGTGCACGCTCAAACGCCTTGTCCTCAGGAGCCTTGAATTTCAGTACGGCGCTAGCCTGTCCAAAGGGTTCGATCGAGATCTTGCTGGGATACCCAACCAGCACGAATCCCGCAGGCAGCTTGAGGTGCATTTTCCCTTCAAGCTTCTCCGGCGATGGGTTGTAGCATGTCACCTTGATCTCGGATTCCTGTCCGCGGCGCAGGCTGGAAATTGCTTCTACGGAAAGAAGCGGTCCCATGTCCTTGGCGATAAGGACTGGTGTTGCAGACACGACATCTCCGATCTGCAGGGATATCTTCTTATCTCCGGGCGTTATTTCGATAGGTTTAGGACCGCTGTGGACAATTCCGCTTTCATTCTTCGTCGGCATGAACAGGAAGGCATTCCTGTATGCTGCCGGATTATCGCACGGTATGCCGATCTTTACATCCTTGACCTCTTCCGACATCTTCCCCTTCGAGCCTTGAGTCGCCGCGACAACCAGCAGATTCCCCTTTGAGTCTGTCAGGCTTGAGCAGTCGAGTTTTTTCGAAATTTCCGGGGAGATTTCGATGAAAGGCATGACAGATGCCGACGCAAGTATATCCTTCAACGCATCATCCAGGCAGTTTCCTGCAGGATTGTTGACATATGCCTGTCCGACTCTTCCGGCGAACATCACCGCCTTGCCTTTGCCGTTCGTCTTTGAAGTAAGGCCGGGCTTACCATTATCCAAAGTACCAAGCACCTGCGCATCGAGCAGTGTCAAGTTCTCTATCGGCGAAGTCAGAGGTATCTTGTCCTTCTTGTAGCTGATGGTGGCGGATGCAAGTGCACCCGACTTCCTGTCGTAGTTAACTCCGAAGAGCTGGTTCAGGCCACTGTTCGGCATGTAGTCGGAGGGCTTCCCCCACCTGTCCAAGGTGGCGAATGAGGCATCCGCTATCACGATCCCGCCGGCCTGGACATACTCCTTTATGTTCACCGCCTTCTGGGCGTTCATCAGCATCCTGGAAGGGAAGATCAGCGCCTTGTACTGCTTCGCAACTGAATCGTGCATCTGGGCTGAAAACATTACATCCGCCTGTATCCCGGCGCTTGTGACCGCCGCATAGAATCCGTGGTTCTCGGAATCAAGGGCGGGTGTTTCCTTGTGTGGCTTCTCCTCGATACCGGAAAGATAAATGTACGAGTCAGGATCGATGCAGACCGCGACATCTGAGCGCTTTCTGGCAAAACTGCCGATGCCTATCATCTTCGTGTAATGCGCAATGTCCCTGCAGGCGAGAAGACGTTCATTGAATTCACCGGAAGTCAGATTGAAATTGTCGGTCCTGTCAAACCCCCAGAGAAGTATGCATGAGGCGCCGTGTCCGATGAAGGACCACAGTTCGCTGGAAAGGAGTTTCGCGCGCTGCGCTTCGGAAAGATTCTTCCAGAGCTTTGGGCTGAAAACATCGCATTCAAGTATATGCCCCTCCCTTTCCTGCGCTACGCCCATCAGCGTGTCAACCGAATAGGGGATGAATATCCTGTCAGTCCATTCCGTCGGATAGATGTCGATACCGGCATTGTCCATGGCCTTGCTGTACTCATGGTTGTCCGAGCAGCGGTATCCGTACCAGTGGGTCAGAGGTCCGTCTAGGTTGGTAGTGCGCGGCAGATCCCTGCGGAGCGATTTTGACAGCTTCGCCTCCCATTCCATGAAGCTGGCAATGGTGTCCACGCTGAACTTGCGCCAGTCGACCCATGACGGAATATTTTTCACCGGCGGCTTTCCAGGCGGAACTATCTCCGCGAACTTCGCATATGAGGTGCCCCATGCAAGATTCAGCTCCTCAATTGTCTGGAAGCGGTCCTCCAGGTAGAGGCGGAACCTGGCGATCGTCTCCGGGTTGTAGTCGAAAATCCTGTCGCTCTGCCAGAAGAACCCCGGCTCGTTGTGGAGTATCACGCCTGCGATGTTGCGGTTGGAGGCGAACTTGTCCACATAGTTCTTAAAGTCGACGGCAAACTTCGCCCTGGTCTTCTCAGAAGTGTAGGAGTACTGCGGCCAGTTGTCGTTCCCGTAGGAAATCGCCCAGGCGTTCTTGTTTTCCACGCCGGTCTTCCCGTCCTGGTCGACAAACCACGCATCCTTGAACTGGAAATAGTCGGCGGACGGATAATGGCTGCCAAGCTGCATGTACACCTTCAGACCGCGCGATTCGAACTCATCGGCAATCTTCTTGTGCATATCCGCCGCCCAGGAATAACCGCCGCCGGTCATCCGGATGCAGTTCATGCCGGACTCATAGAACAGAGCCTTTATGTTGTCGGGCGCCTTGGGATTGAAATCGGCGCCGAAAAGAAATTCCCTCTTCGGTATATTCTGTTCCGCGGCGGCTCCGGCCGGCACACCCGTCTTTTCCGGTCCGGCAGAACAGCCGCACAATGCAAGAACTGCAAATGACATGGCCGCAAGGAGGCATTCATTCATCCCTGAAATCTTCATATGGCAAACCCTTTCCTGGTTTTCTATTGCAGGCTTAATCTACATGCGTGGTAAAATGCAATCTTATCCCAAACGGTCAATATTGACGCACATTCGGTCATTTTACCAGTTTGAACGTACCGGTGAACCTGACGTCCTCGCATGATGCTCCGACATGCGCATTGAACTCGCCATGCTCCGCAACCCACTTCCCGAGGTCGGGATTGAAATACTTCAGCATGTCAGCGGTGATTTCGAAGCTCACTCGTCTTGTCTCCCCCGGCCGCAGCTCAACTCTGGCAAAATCCTTCAGCTCCTTCACCGGACGCAGATGCGAAGCTTCGATGTCGCCGATATAGAGCTGGCAACTCTCCGCGCCAGCCATTTTCCCGGTGTTCCTGACATCAAAGGAAAGCCTGATCTTCCCCTGGGGCTTCATCTTCGCAGAAGACATCTTGAAGTTGTGGTATTCGAAGGAAGTGTAGCTCAGCCCGAAACCGAACGGGAACAGAGGCCTTATGTTCCGGCTGTCGAAATGGCGGTATCCGGTCATCACACCGTCAGCAAGCTGTATCCGGTTGTCCTTGTCGGTGTCGTTGTAGCAGTTGAACGAGGAACGGTCCTCAGGCTTCCTCTCAAACGTGGCCGGAAGCTTTCCGGACGGGTTCGTCTTGCCGAACAGGATCTCTGCAACTGCGGTTCCGCCTTCCTGCCCGGGATACCATACATAAAGGAGCGACTTCACCTTGCCCAGCCAGCTTTCCATCTCCACGTTTCCGCCGGCATACAGCACCGCGACGACATTGGAGTTCAGGTTCGTCACGTCCCTGATCAGCCTGGTCTCGTCGTCAGGCAGCGTGAACTTGCGGTCATGCCCTTCGCCTTCGGTCTCGTTCGTATAACCTGTGGCAAGTATGACCAGATCGGCATCCCTGACTATCGCCATCGCCCTGTCGTATTCCATTTTCGGAAGGTCTGCACTCTCCCAGCCGAACCCCAGGATGTTCCATCCAGGCGACTGTATATATTCAACCCTGATTGAATGGCTCTCTCCGCCCCTGAGATGGACAATGGATCTTTGCAGCGTGCTCCTGACCTGGTTGTTCGAATCGAATATCACCTTGTTGTCCACCCACGCCTTGAAGATGCCGTCGACGGAATGCAGGTAGAATACGTAGTCCGCATCGGAGCGCGGTCTTATCTCCCCGGTCCATCTCGCGGAATAATTGTCAGTTATGCTTTCATCTGGTTTCAAAGGCCCCCAGTAATTGTTGATCCTGTCCTCGAGCCTCCGCAGGACCGGCTCGCCTGCGAAATCTCCGTTGTTATAATATTCGGCGAAAAGCCCCAGCCTGCCGTCCGGGGAGTAGAATTCGGAATTGGAGAACGATTCGCGGTGCCTCATGGGGTTGATTCCGCGCTCGTAGGAAATCTCCATCTCGCCGCCAGACTGGTTCCTGATTCCGTCAAGGAGTGTCACAACATGGTTCGGCTGGGTGTACGCGCTTCCGCCGCCGCAGATCACGGGATGCCCGGCGTGGTATCCGACGACTGCGATCTTCCCCGCCTTGCTTCTGTCTATTGGAAGCGTGTTGTCAGAATTCTTCAGGAGGACCGTCCCCCTCCTCGAGACTTCAAGTGCGACTTCCGCAGTTTCAGGATCATCCATCGGTATGTCCAGCTGCTTCTGTGGCCTGTCGAGCCAGCCGAAGCAGACCGCAAGGCGGATCAGCCTGCGGATCTTGTCGTTGATCGCCTCCACTGTCACAATTCCCGCGTCTATGGCAGGAAGCAGCTTCTCCCTGTTGAAATATCTGCCCGTTGGCATTTCGAGGTCAAGTCCCGCATTGGCCGGGCCGACGACGCTGTAGACCGAGACCCAGTCCGACATCGCGACGCCGTCGAATTTCCATTCGCCATTCAGCACCTTGTTTATAAGCCAGTCGTTCTCAGAGCAATGCTGTCCGTTCACCAGGTTGTAGGCTGTCATAAGCGCGCCCGTTCC